>JAEEHO010000186.1 GCA_016280845.1 Paludibacteraceae bacterium
AAAGATAATATATGGCCCTCGGTCAGACAGTGTGCAAGCACTGCTCAGGACTATGTAAATGACATCACAGAGCTTTTAGAGGAGGAATAACCATGGAGAGCAAGATGATACATACCATCACTACACTGAAACTGCTTGCGAGAGATCGCAGGCTCAAAGAAGAGCAGGTCGAGGCGACTGTGGCTGCCATTGCATGTATTCGTGAACTTGAGACCGAGATGGATCTCAAAAACAACCTCATCGAGAGTCTTGGCAAAATGTATATCCTTAACGCAAAGACCGAGTATGGCGAGGGTTGGAATTCTGCTATAAGAGGCATCCTCGACCTGCTTGACCCGGACAAAGAGCGGTACAAGAGGGGGGTGAGTGCATGACAAATCAAGAGGCGATTAAGATTATCGAAAATAGATTTGACATCATGGACTATGGCGAATCTGAGGAACTCGGCGAGGCTCTTGATATGGCAATCAAAGCACTCGAGCAACAGAAGGTCGGGCATCAGATTTCCGTCATAGATACATGGAGAGGCGATGTCATAACCGTTGACGGCTACAAATGCAGTATTTGCGGCAACTTTGATGACATAAAAACAAAATACTGCCATGAGTGCGGTGCTAAGTTTGAGGAGGGCGACACATGAGGGCGACATGGATACCTGTGAGCGAGAGAGACCCGGCTTTTTGGCAAAGCGTATATGCTACCTGCAAGAGTTTGGTCGATGACCGAGAGAACTGGGTGATTGAGGGGGTATATACCCCGATGGGGCAATGGGATCTCTCACCGATGCTCAGAGACGGCAGAGCAGTTGTGGTGGCTTGGATGCCCAAGGTGCACCCTTTACCATACAAGGAGACCGATGATGACAAGAGAAAAAGAGTATCAGAAACGCAAGCAACAAAGGCTTGAGAGAAAAGCACAGGGGGTCTGCACAAGGTGTGGCTGCCCCCTTGACAGTACACTGTATGTGCAGTGTAAGAGATGCCGAGACAAGTTTCGGCTTGTGTACTACCCGATGAGTACACTCGCAGGCAAACGGAGAGCGAGTTGTGACCGGGGCAGAAACGGCGATTGTTGGCAGTGTGGGCAGTTGTTGCCCCAAGGCTATACCAAGAAGATATGCCCTCAGTGCATCGAGAAAAGACTACATGGAAGAGAGGTGAAACGACTTGAAAATCTACATCAGCGGCCCGATAACAAACAATCCGAGGTATCGTGAGCAGTTTGCCGAGGCGGCAGTCAAGATCAAAGAGCTTGGGCATGAGCCTATAAACCCTGTCAACCTGCAATGTGTGCTCGACCCACTCACAACCTCTTGGGATGAGTACATGACTGTGTGCATACCTCTGCTGAGCATCTGTCAGGGCATATATATGCTCGAGGGTTGGCAGAATAGCAAGGGTGCGGTACAAGAGTTTTGGCAGGCATGGTCAAGGGATTTGAGAATTTTCAGACGGCTTGAGGAGGTATCGATATGCGGCACTTCGGCGATATAACCAAGATCAAGGGGGCAGATGTGCCCCCAGTCGAGATCATCACAGGTGGCTCGCCCTGTCAGGATTTAAGTGTCGCAGGCAAGAGGGCAGGTCTCGCAGGTGAGCGGTCGGGGCTCTTTATGGAGCAGATCAGAATTATAAAGGAGATGAGAGAAAATGACAGAGCAAATGGAAGGTCAGGTATCGCTATTCGACCTAGATACATGGTGTGGGAAAACGTCCCCGGGGCATTCTCAAGCAACGGCGGCGAGGACTTCAGAGCAGTGCTCGAGGAGACCGCAAGGGTCGCAGACAGTAGTGCCTCAATTCCTCGACTGCCGAGCGGCGAGGGTTGGTCTAATAGTGGGGCCATTGTGGGAGACGGATGGTCTATCGCTTGGCGAGTACATGACGCTCAGTTTTGGGGAGTGCCCCAAAGACGAAAGAGAATCTCGCTTGTCGCAGATTTTGCAGGATCAAGTGCCCTCGAGATATTATTTGAGCGAGAAGGCATGTCAGGGGATACTCAATCGGGCACAGAGAAGGGGCAAGGTACTGCCCGAGATGCTAAAGACGGCTCTCGAGAGACAGGCAAAGAAGAGCCTGTGACCTATCGGGGTGACAGTATCACACATCCGACAAACAAATCAAACCCTCACCCCGGCGACCCTTGTCATACCCTCACCGATGATGACAGAAATTATGTGGTCGCTCTCGAGGGCAACGGCATGCGAGCATCCCACCATGGGGCCGGTTATTCAGAGGACGGCAAGATGTACACCCTCAATGCAGTCGAGCAACATGTGGTCTATGACGGCAGAGGCAAAGGCAATGGCAAGGTATCACCTTCGCTTGTCGGCGATCATCAGAGGCGAATCACTGATTTTACTGCTCTTGCAGTCGAGGTCTTTGGGCAGTCGAGCTTTGGCGATTTTTCCACAGATTTCTCCCCTCTTCGGGCTCAGGGCGGCGACTATGGCGGCGGCAGTGAAAACCTTGTTGTAGAGCCTGTCAGCATAGGTAATGGGCAAGTACATGATGCAATGTCACCCAGTGTCGGGGTATCAAAGACATTGAATTGCTTAGATGACCCTCAAAAGATTGTGGAGTTTATCGATACCACTCATGCAGATGATGTTGCTAGAGTTGACACTGTTGCATCCCCTGTGCAGGCTCGAGATTTTAAGGGTGGAAAACATGTAAATGTCGGCTCTGTTGTACGCAGACTCACACCCACTGAGTGCGAGAGACTGCAGGGGTATCCCAGTATAAGAGAAGTGAGGTTTACAGAGATGACAAAGGATGAGTATATCGCCTACAATATCAATGAGGGGCATATCATTGTCGATACCGAGCAGGGCATTGTGTATGGTACAAGAGGGCCGGGCGGTGTAGCACTAAAAGAGCCTGTCGAACTGAAAGGCACTGATGTCAATGGTTATAAGGTTGTGAGCATCAGAAACGGCAAGACAAAAATGCAATGCAGAGCACATCGAGTCGTGTGGATCGCAAAGCATGGTATTATACCCGAGGGGTATGTCATTGACCATATCAACAATGACAAGCAAGACAATCGGCTCTGCAATTTGCAGTTGCTGACCCCCGGCGAAAACTCGACAAAGGCTCGAGAAGATGGTCTGTACAAGGTGCATGATGATGCAGGGCAAGCAAAAATATCTGATGAGGTGCACGATTTGATACAGTATGTATATGGCAATACTGATTTGACTCTCAGACAATTATCTGAGGTCTTTGGTATCAGTAAAAGCCGGGTGCATCAGATCGTACATGAGCAGAATTGGACAGACATCGGTGAGTGGGTCGATACTCAGGGCAAGAAGCATAAGGCTGCCGATGCACCGAGGTACAAAGCCCTTGGCAATTCAATCGCTCTCCCCTTTTGGCAGTGGATGGCTGAGCGGATGGTCAAAGCTCTCGGGGTAGAGCACCCAACCATGGCAAGCCTGTTTGATGGCATATCAGGCTTTTGTCTTGTCTTTGCAAGATCAGGCTGCCTGCCTGTGTGGGCAAGTGAAATCGAGGAATTTCCAATAGCAGTCGCCAAAAGGCACTTTGGCGATGATGATACAGGAGAGGTGGGTGACTATGAAAAGTATTTGTGAGGAGGTGAGTAGTAATGACCGATATAAAATGCAGACACTTTGATTGTCTTTGGAATGCAGTTGTTGCCGGGCATGGTGTTTGCAAAAAAGATGAAATCGAGATCAATGACTTGTATGAGTGCGACTCTCGTGAGTACATTGATGATGATGAGGAAGAAGGTGATGATGCATGACAAAATTGAAACCCTGCCCCTTTTGTGGCGGCAAAGCGATCCTGTTAGATGCAAGTTATCCATACTGGGTTGTGTGCGATGACTGTGGTGCAAGAGTCAGAGGTCATCGAGGTGTCGGTGATGAGGGCATCAAGGCAAGTATCGAGGCATGGAATAAGCGATCAAAGAAACGGAGGCGAGAGGCATGAAATTGATTATCGAGATACCCGAGGGAATGCTTGATGAATTAAACACTTGCAAATTCCCTATACAAGATGCATACAGGCTTTGCGATATTATCGAAAACGGCACACCACTGCCGAAAAATCATGGCAGACTGATCGATGCAGATGCTATCCTGCTAAATGATACATGGACGATTGAAAAATACGATAAACAGTTGATTACAGTTGTTTATGCCGAAGACATCGATGCGGCACCAACCATCATTGAGGCAGATAAGGAGACAGAGCATGGCAAAGAAATACAGTAAAGAGTTTTTAGCATTGGGAGCAGGCATCCGAGCGGTCATCGACCTCGGTGCAAGTGCCTATTTGGTAGAAGGCGAGGTCATCGAGAGAAATGAGGTGCTCGAGGTATTGACCGAGATGGCAGAGAAGGAGACAAAGCATGCTGACAAATGATCGAGAAAAGAGCATCTGTGCCCGGTATAGTGCCCGAGATGCTGAGGGGTTTGTGCATTGCAAAGAGTGCCCTCTTGTGAAAGATCAGATCGTTTACGGTGTCGGGCTTTGCAAGGCGGTCGCACATTATGACAGGCACTCGAGAGAATGGGTGCTAGATGAGGAGGTGTAAGCATGGCTGACTGTGCCAAATGTAGACATGAGCATGTGTGCCTTATACATGAGCCTTGCGGCTACTTTGAGAGTATTGCCATCTCTTACAAAGACTGTGCCAATGCGATGCTCAAAATGTGGATTGATAATGTGGTAACTGATGGTGAGTACAATCGTATCATGGACAGACTCAATAAACAAGCAAAAGAGGAGACAGACAGACTATGAAAAAGAAAAAGTACATGAAACACCTTGATGAGCATCTCGAGAAGATTGCAGATCACCTCGCAGATATGGCGGTCGCTGACTCAAAGCTCGAGTTTGACTCGGCATCGGTCGCTCTCCTCGAGGCTCTCAATCAGTATGCAGACTTTATCGAGAAGCACTCGCCGCATATGCAAAAATTCTAATCTGTATTGACAAGACCCTCTTTTTGCACTATAATCAAAGGCAAAAGGAGGGTCTTTTTGCATGGAAATCGAGATGCGGTCAATAAGGGAAATTAAACCCTATAACAAAAACGCAAAAAAACACCCCAAAGAGCAAGTGGCTCGTATTGACAGAAATATAATTATCAGAGGTGGTAATTATGGAACAGAAATGGATTTGCAATAAATGCGGTTATGAAACAACAGAAAAGCCTGAGCATAAAAACATGACTTGCGTTTCTTGTGGCAAGGGCAGATTTCAGGGGTGGAATAAATGTAAATGTGGGAAATGGTTTCATCCTGAAATATTAGCCCAATATTATTGCTCAAAAGCATGTGGATATAATTACAGGAAAACAGGCGGTAAAAAGGGCAAGCATTATCCCCATACGCAAAGGGCAAGGGTTGGCATTTGCCCTGTATGCGGTAAAGAATATCGGGCAACTGGGGACTTTAAGGATAGACGGCAGATATATTGCAGTCATGATTGTTATATGCGGTCAAGGCTTGAAACAACACCTGAAAAAATCATGCGACAATTTCTTGATAAAGTCGGTGTAGAGTACAAGCAAGAATATAAAATCGGGAAATATTGGGCAGACTTCTATTTGCCGAAATATAATGCAGTCATTGAGGTTGATGGAGATTATTGGCATTCTTTACCAAATATTAAAGAAAAAGATACAAGAAAAGACAAATATTTGAAGTCAAAAGGAATAAATGTGATGCATATAAAAGAATGCGAATTAAAGACAAGTGATGTTATAATCTCTCGGTGGGAAAACCTCACCGGGCTACATGCAACAAAGGAGGAGTGACTATGCCTAGAACGTATAAGCCGACAGGCAACCCGACAGGGCGACCAAAAACAGACATAAACAAAGTCGAGTTTGAGAAACTCTGTGCAATACAGTGCACCCTCGAGGAGATTGCAGGATGGTTTGGGTGCTCTCATGATACTATCGAGAGATGGTGTCATAAAGAGTACGGCGACCGTTTTGCGAATGTTTATGCACAAAAGAGGGCAATCGGTAAAACTTCGATCAGACGGCGACAGTTTCAGGTCGCTGAAAAGGGCAATACATCGATGCTGATTTGGCTCGGCAAACAGTACCTCGGACAGTCGGAAAAACAAGAGGTGGCGGTCTCTCGCAGTGATGATGAGACAGTCAAAGAGATGGAGCAGTATTTTAACGGTCGCAAGGGTGATGACAATGGCAGTGACCAAAGAACAGATACTTGAACTGTTGTGGGAGCACCCTGTCGAGATAGGGCACTGGGTAGGTTTTAAAGACCTGACCGACCTGCACAACAAGTGGCTCAAGGGGTTTCTCTTTTCCACAGAGGATCAGACACTTCAGGGGCACAGAGGCTCTTACAAGACCACTGTGCTATCCCTGTTTTTTGCGATTCATTCAGTTATCATGCCCAATGAGACACTGCTCTATTTTCGTAAGACCGGCCCCGATGTCGAGGAGATCGCAAGGCAAACAGTCAAGATCCTCGACTCGGGGTGTATGCGAGAAATAGTGCATATACTCTATGGCAAAGACCTCAGACTGCTCAAGGTGACCTCAAATGAGATACAGACCAACCTCAGCACTACTATCCGGGGTGCATCGCAGATCGCAGGTCTCGGTATCGGCACATCGATCACAGGTAAACATGCCGACATCATCTGCACCGATGATATAGTCAATATCAATGACCGAGTGTCGGTGGCTGAGCGTGAGCGAACCAAAAGAGCATACATGGAGATGCAAAACATCAAGAACCGAGGCGGTCGGTTTATCAACACAGGCACTCCATGGCACAAGGATGATGCATTTACCCTGATGCCCAACCCGGTGCAGTATCCTTGGGACAAAACAGGTCTCATCACTAAGGAGCAGGCAGACAAGATCAAGGCACACATGACAAACTCTCTGTTTGCCGCCAACTATGAACTGAGGCACATTGCCGAGGATGATGTCATCTTTGCCAACCCTCAGACCGGGGCGAGCATCGATCTTGCCAAGCAGGGCATTGCTCATGTCGATGCGGCATTCTATGGTGAGGACTATACCGCACTGACCATCTGTGCGATCCATGACGGCAAGTTCTATGTCTTTGGCAAGTGTTGGCGAAAACATATCGATGATGTCATGGACGATATAATGGGGTGGTACACCAAACTGGGTGCAGGCAGACTGTGGTGCGAGCTTAATGCCGACAAGGGGTATGTGGCAAAGCAGTTCAAGACCCGGGGTGCAAGGGTGGCGACCTACAATGAGACCCAAAACAAGTACATCAAGATAGTCAGTCACTTGAAATTCGAGTGGCAGGATGTTATATTTGTGTCAGGCACAGACCCCAAGTATATCGAGCAGGTCTGTGAGTACAACGAAAATGCCGAGCATGATGACTGCCCCGACTCGCTTGCGAGTCTGATACGGATCATGGCTCGAAAAAAGATACCTATTGACCCAAGAGAGATGTTGCTTTTTTAAGGAGGAGAAGAGATGCTTACTTTTCAGGATTTGCAGGCAGTCGGCGACAGAGAGAGTGACCGACTCAGTTTTGTGCGAAAGGTCATCAACGACCACAAGTCAAGCGATGCCTACAAGATGGCTGCCATAGCCAAGGACTACTGCATGCACCAAAACTGCACCATTTTGCAGTACCGCAAACTACTGTACACCATGAGCGGTGAGACAGTACCCGACAATTACTCGGCGAATTACAAGATCACAAGTGGTTTCTTTGAGCGGTTTGTCACTCAGGAAAATCAGTTTTTACTCGGCAACGGTGTCAGTTGGACAGATCCCGAGACCAAAGACAAACTAGGTACAAAGAGATACCCTTTTGACACCCAGTTGCAAGAACTCGGCAAGGAGGCTCTTGTGGGTGGTGTTGCTTTCGGTTTTTGGAATCTCGACCACCTCGAGACATTTTCTCTGATTGAGTTTGCACCCCTGTATGATGAGGAGAATGGTGCACTCTCTGCCGGGGTACGCTTTTGGCAGGTGGCAGATAACAAGCCATTGAGGGCAACCCTGTATGAGCCTGATGGGTATACCGAGTATATATGGGACGATTCCAATGTAAATGGTCGCATACTGAGAGACAAGACCACATACAAGGTGATGGTGGCGACCTCTGAGGCAGACGGCACTCAGATATATGATGGGTCGAACTACCCGACCTTCCCGATTGTGCCTCTATATGGCAACCCCTATAAACAGTCTGAGTTGGTCGGCTTGCGTGAGCAGATCGATGCATATGACCTTATAAAGAGCGGTTTTGCAAATGATGTCGATGATGCAAGTCAGATATATTGGATCTTGCAGAATGCCGGGGGCATGGATGAGGTCGATCTCTCAAGATTTATCAATCAGATCAAGAGAGTACATGCGGCAGTGGTCGAGGACGGCGGTGCACATGCCGAGGCTCATACCATGGATGTACCCTATGCGAGCAGAGAGACATTGCTGAGCAGGCTCGAGCGAGACATGTACAAAGACTTCATGGCATTTAATCCTGAGGTCATTGCGAGCGGTGCAGTTACTGCCACACAGATCAAAGCGGCATATGAGCCGATAAACAACAAGGCAGATCAGTATGAGTATTGTGTGCTTCGGTTTATACAGGGCATTCTCGAGCTTGCAGGTGTTGATGATACCCCGACCTTTACCCGGTCGATGATCGTCAACACAAGCGAGGAGATCGAGGTGGTACTGCAGGCGGCAACTGCACTCAATGCCGATTATGTGACCAAGAAGATACTGACTCTGCTCGGTGACTCTGACAAGGCTGATGAGATGATACAAAACATGAGTGCCGATGAGATGGACAGATTCCCGACTGAGCAAGAAGAGGTGTGATAGATGGACTATGGGCATAAAGAGAGCGACAAGATGTTAAAAGACCTTGAGAAACGGTTGCAGTCAGAGTATGCCCAAGCCGAGCGAGAGTTGGCTGAGAAAATCGCCCAGTATTTCAAGGCATATGAGCGAAAGAACGCAGTCAAACTGATGCAACTCAATGCAGGGCAGATCACCCCGAAAGAGTATTTCAGATGGAAACAGGGGCAGTTGCTTATTGGTCAAAGGTGGCAAGAGATGCAAACGACCATAGCAACCGACCTTCACAATGTCAACAAGATTGCAGGGGCCATGATTTCAGATCATGCCAAAGACGTGTATGCCCTCAACCATAATTATGGCACATTTGAGGTAGAGAAAGGGTCGATGGTTGATACATCATACACGCTTTACAACCGAGATTCAGTCGAGAGGCTGATGAGAGACAACCCTGACATCCTGCCGCCACCGGGAAAAAGGGTGTCTCAGCGTATTGCAGAGGGCAAAGATGTCTTGTGGAATAAGCAACAAGTGCAGTCTGTGATGGCACAGAGCATCCTGCAGGGTGAAAGTATACCCAAGATCGCCAAGAGGCTCGAGGGTGCAGTCGGCAAGAGTTATACTGAGGACATCATCAAGAATGCCGACAAAAAGACTGCCAAGCAGATCGCCAAAGAGTTGGCTCGCAAAAATAAGGTGGCTGCCATCAGGAACGCTCGCACAATGACCACAGGTGCAGAGAATGCAGGCAGGGTCGATGCCTACAAGCGAGGGCAGGAGATGGGGGTCAAGTCAAAGCAGATGTGGGTGGCGACCCTTGACTCTCGCACACGTCATGAGCATCGGATGCTCGATGGTCAGACCCGAGAGGTCGGCGAGCCATTTGAGATCGATGGCAAGAAACTGAGATTCCCGGGCGACCCGACTGCCCCTCCCTACTTGGTGTATAACTGCAGGTGTGGTGTCATTGCAGTAGTCAAAGGCTCAAAGCTCGACAAAGAGGGCATTGAGGGTCTTGCAAGGCGAGATGAGAAACTGGGTGACATGACCTATGATGAGTGGAAAAATGCCAAAGCAACACCGGCCCCGAGTGCTGATAAGCCTGAGAGCGAGCCTAAGCCTGACAAGGGTACAAATACACCACCTACCCCCGAAAAGGCTAAAAATGAGCCTCTGAGCAAGCCTGAGAGCAAGCCTGTGCCTGTCGCCCCGGCTGAGCCTGAGAAGCCAAAGCAGGCAGAGCCTGAAAAGGTCGCCGAGATCAAGCCCACAAAGCCTGAAATCTCATTCACCCCTGCAAAGACCATCGAAGAGGCTGAGGAGTATGCTCGACAGAATTTTGTCGTGAAAAAGACATGGTCGGGCAATGGCAATGTATCATATCATGGTATGTCGCTCGGCAATGCCAACTCTATCAATGAGGAATTCACAAGACTTTTTGCAGAGACCAACATGCCCAAGTTAAACAATATCGGCATGATGAACTTTAGAGAGAAAATATGGAAAGATGGCAAAGATGCCCCGATGGCACACAGGGCGATGCAAAATGGCGAGATATATTTCAACCCTAAGATCCTGAAAGATGAGAAAACGCTTGCGGCATACCTCAAAAAGGGCGAAGAGTCTTTTGAGTTTTGCAAAAACAACATGGACAAATTCTCGGGCAGAACCCTCGAGATGGTCAAGCAATACATGCAGGCAGGCAGACAGACAGTCGCTGAGGCGGCTGAAAATCAACTGCATGCCATGCTCGATCATGAATTCGGTCATCATGTCGACCACAGTGTGTTTTTATTTAACAAAGAGTACAATCAAATTGCAAGAGATGGTATAAACAAATACGGTCTCAATCTGTCAGGGTATGCAGTGCAAACCAAGGGCGAGTATCTCGCTGAGAGCTTTTGTGCATATATGAACGGCATTGACGGTGTCGACCCCAGTCTCATAAAAATCTTTGAGGAGGCGGTGATGAAAAAATGAGCAAAGAGGCAGAAGTGATTATTGATGACTTTTTCAAGTTTATGCGAGACCTAGAGAAAAAGACCAAGCGTGAGATGGCAAAAGAGGTGACCACAGATGGCAAAAGGCATAAAGGTACAAGTGACCGATAACTCAGATCAGGTCAAGGCGGCGAAAAATGCGGCTCTTGCGGCTGCCCTCGAGGCGATCGCTGAGGCGGCTGAGGGGTATGCAGTTGTGTTGTGCCCGGTCGATACAAGCCGACTGAAAAACAGTATCTCACATGGCATCAATGAGGAGCAGGAGATGGCATTTATCGGCACAAATGTCGAATATGCCCCCTATGTCGAGTTTGGTACAGTCAAAATGAAGGCTCAGCCATACCTCAAGCCTGCTATCAAGGATCATGTAGATGAGTACAAAGACATTGCACTCGAGTACCTGAAAAAGGGGGGTTGATCCCCTTTTTTGATGCCCACAAGGTGCTCTGCCTTATTTGTCAGATTTTATACCTTGTATTCTGACAGTAGACCCTTTTTGTATTTTTCTATATTTTCTTTACCTTTTCTTACTTTTTTTTACCTAAAAAGTGTAGATAAAATATACATTTCGGAAAAGTTCTCTAGAAAAAAAACGCTCTATAGGGACTTTCCGAAAATGTAGGTTTTATCTACACTTTTACCCTTTATCTACACTTTTCCCTAAAAAGTGTATAGAATTATCTGAAAAAAGAGAATATATATAAATCTGTATTGACAGTGTGGAAAAAAGGCAAAAAGGGGATTGACAAGGCTTTCAGGTGGTGCTACAATGACCCCAAAGGATTTGGTGCGAGGTACTGCACCCAAAGAAACGGAGGAATTCTTTATGGCACTGACACGCAAATTTCTGACTGCACTCGGTATCGAGGCAGACAAGGCAGATGAGATCATCTCAGCACACACAGAGTCTGTGGAGGCTCTCAAGGCACAGAGAGACGAATACAAGACCAAGTATGAGGAGATCAAAGATGATGCAGGCAAGGCATCGGATCTGCAAAAGCAACTTGATGACCTGAAAAAGGACAGTTACAAGGTCAAGTATGAGGCGATCAAGGATGAGTATGCCAAGTATAAGGCAGACCAAGAGGCAACTGCCACAAAGGCAGCCAAAGAGAATGCTTACAAGGCACTGCTCAAAGACCTCGGCATCTCCGAGAAAAGACTTGATGCGATCCTCAAGGTCACAGACCTGTCAAAGATCGCTCTTGAGAGTGACGGCAGTATCAAAGATGCCGACAAACTCAAGACCGATGCAAAGACCGAGTGGGAGGACTTTATCGTCACCAAAGAGACAAAAGGTGCGAGCACTGCCACACCCCCTCAGAATACCGGGGGCAAGATGAGCAAGGATGAGATCCTTAACATCAAAGACACTTCACAAAGACAAAGAGCGATTGCCGAAAACAAAGACTTATTCGGCATCTAAAGGAGGACTATTATGGCGGCTAAAGAAGGCTTGACTATGACAACCGACATCACCATTAAGGCGAGAGAGGTTGATTTTGTTACACGTTTTGGCAAGAACTGGGATACCCTGAAAGAGATCTTCGGTATCATGAACCCGATTAAAAAAGCACCGGGCACAAAGCTCACTGCATACACTGCAAGTGTAACGCTTGAGAACAGTGTGGCTGAGGGCGAGGAGATCCCTTACTCTCAGGCTACTGTGACCCCGGTTGCGTTTGATGATCTGACCATCGAGAAGTATGCAAAGGCAGTCAGCATTGAGGCGGTTGCTCAGTATGGTGCAACGGCGGCAGTGCAGAAAACCGATGAGGCATTCCTCAATGAGTTACAGAACAAGGTTGTAAATGCATTTTTCACCTTCCTGCAGACAGGTCAGTTGACCGATACCGAGAGCACATTTCAGATGGCAGTTGCCATGGCTATCGGCAAGGTAAAGGACAAGTTCGACAGTATCGACAGAGATGCATCTAAGGTTGTTGTGTTTGTCAACACCCTCGATGCTTACAGATACCTCGGGGCGGCATCGATCAGTGTACAGACCGCAAACGGTCTGACATACATCAAGAATTTCCTTGGTGCAGATGTCATGATCCTGTCCTCGAGAATCCCGACAAATAAGGTCATCGCAACCCCTGCAGATAACATTGACCTGTACTATGTTGACCCGGGCGATGCAGACTTCAAGACACTGGGTCTTGATTACACTGTACAGGGCGAGACCAACCTCATCGGTTTCCATGCAAATGGCAACTATGGCACGGCAGTCGGCGAGAGCTTTGCTCTGATGGGCATGACCCTGTGGGCAGAATTCCTTGATGGTATTGCGGTTGTAACGGTATCCGCAAACCCCTGACTAGTCCTGTAGTAGCGTCCGATACTGCAGGGCAGACATTCCCTTGGACAGAATTGACACCTGCTGATTTTCAGGCAGATGTGACAGTTACAGGTAAGAACATCACAGGTAAATTGACCTTTATCGATGGCGGTCTGTCGCCGAGCGGCCCTCTTGCAGGTGATGGCTATTTCTTAGCCCTCAAACTCTCGAGCATTGATGCGGCGGCAACCTCAGTCAAGGTAGGTCTGACACCCAGTGCAGGCACAGGTCTTGTAGAGTTGATTACTGACCCTGACAAGGATGTGGTCATGAAGATCAGCAACAAGGCAACTCAGAAATTCACAGTTGTGACATCGAATGCCACCACAGAGACTGTGGACTATTATGATCTGTCAGGCTTGACTCTGCTTGCACCTGCTGACACAGAAGGAGTCTGAGTATGGCATACAAGGCACTTGTAAGATTTACCGACTTGCAAGATGACAATTTCAAGTATGAGCCCGGGGATGTATATCCTCGGGCAGGCTTGAAGGTTTCTGCTGAGAGACTCAAAGAGTTATCAAGCAAAAACAACAAGAGGGGCATCCCGGTTATCAAAAGATTGACCAAAAAGGAGGCAGAGGCTGAGGCATGAAACTATATGACCTTTGTGCAGAGTTGAAAAACTTTTTTGACCATGAGCGGCGGTTTGGCAATTTTACCATTGCAAGCGGCTCAATCGATCTGAGTGACTTTGTGCAGGCAGGTCAGTATTTCAGAATAGTCGGCTCTGTTTTCAATGATGGGGTGTACCAATACCCTGCCGAGGGTCTCACTGATGAGACTTTCCATGGTGCAGTATGGGCCATGGCAGTACCAAAAGACATCATCGATCTACTGGGCGACATCAATGCTTGGGAGACCAAGTATGGTGAGGCAGTGACATCACCATATGTCTCTGAGTCTTTCGGTGGGTACTCTTACTCAAAAGCATCTTCTGCAAGCAGTGGTGAAAAAGTCACCGATTGGCGAGGCATCTTTGCAAATCGGCTCAATAAATGGAGGAAGATATGAGGCTCATTGATGAGTACATGGTGACATGCACTTTCCTGAATAAGCAGGTCTTGCCTGATGGCTATGGCGGTACAAAGACCACCTACACCGAGGGTGCGACCTTCGAGGCGGCGATTTATATGCCACAGAGCATTGAGACTAAGGTCGCCGAGAAACAGGGTGTCAAGGGCTTGTATCAGGTTGTGGTCGATAAGTCGCTAAGGCTTGAGTACCACGATGTGTTTCGGCGATCTGATGGCACAATCTTTCGGGTCACAAGCAAAGATGAGCAGGCGACCCCCGGCTCATCAAGTCTCAATATGAGGGTGCTATCTGCCGAGGAATGGGAGTTGCCAAATGGATGAGATCAGAGCATTGACATCATTTTGGAATAGTTTTGGCATGCCTGCCTATGACTCGAGCAGTGTGCCCGACTCGGCTGCCTTTCCTTACATCACCTTTGATGTAGAGCGAGACTTTTTCGGGCAAGAGGTGATGCTGACTGCATCGGTGTGGTACAAGTCGACCTCTTGGGAGGGCATCGAGCAAACGGTCGAGGCGATCTCGCAGAAGATCGGCAGAGGCGGTGTGTGGCTCGAGTCAAAGATTTGGCTCAAAAAGGGCACACCCTTTGCTCAGCGAATCCCCGATGATAATGACACCATCAGGCGATATATGCTAAATGTGACTGCCGAATATATGACGGCATAGGAGGCTAAAGATTATGAAATATACAAAGATTCCTGAGAATACCTTTTCTCAGTTACAGATGAATGCAGGTATCCTGTGCAAAGGGTTTGTCCCGGCGACAGGCACTGCATCAGACATTGTGGGTGCTACCACAGGCGGTATCAACTTTACTGCAACACCCGAGTTTGCTGATTTCGGAGAAGACATCGATAATTGTCCTAAAAATACTCTCCAACTCAAGAGGATCACGTCTTGGGAGGCTAAACTCAGCGGCACTTTTGTTGTAGTATCGGCAGACCTTGCAAAGAGCTTGATTGGTGCGGCTGACATCGATGAGCAGGACGAGACCCACATCGTACCGAGAAACGACCTCGACACAAATGACTTTGATGACCTGTGGTGGATCGGCGACTATAGCAACCTCAATGGCGATGTCAATGGTGGCTTTTGTGCAGTGCATCTGATGAACGCTCTCTCGACTGGCGGTTTTCAGATCCAGTCGACCGACAAGGCAAAGGGTCAGTTCTCCTTTGAGTTTACAGGGCACTACTCGATGAATGCTCAGGACGAAGTACCTTTTGAGGTGTACATCAAAGACGGTGCACCCGAGACAGGCGACTATAAGATGTCTGTGACATCTGTCGAGGGCACTGAGGTTGGTGACACGGCAATCTCTGTTGGGGCATCTGCAACGGCAAGCGAGTCATACAAGTATATGACAGGCTATGACCTGAGCATCCCGGCAAGAGGCACAATCTGTGCAGGCTCTGCATGGACGGATTGGGATGGTGATGATGACATCACTGCCGCAACAGGCATGGATATTGTGGTAGTCATTGTGACTACTGCCGATAACAAGTCAACTCACGCAGGAAAGACTAAGGTCGTTGCGAGAGAGGATGGTGTGTAAATGAAACTGTCTGAGTACAAAAATGAGCAAGCGATTGAGATCCTTGCAAAGTTACTGGGGCCGGTATCCAAGATCATGACGGATATCAAGGTCAAGAATCTCTTTGAGAAGGGTACGACCAAAATCGAGATGGCTCAGGTGCTACTCGAGAATTACTCACATGAGATCATCGAGATCCTTGCGATTATCGATGGCATCCCGGTCGAGAAATATGAGGTCAATGTGTTTACACTGCCCAAAAAATTACTCGAGATACTAAATGATGAGGAACTTTCAGATTTTTTCGAATTGCAGGGTCAGAATTTGGCTCAGACATCTTTTGGCTCTGCTATGGCGAATACAGAGGCAACAGAGGAAATGTAGAAGCCTTCTTGCAGTATGTACTCAGTCGGATCAGGCAACATGAACAGGAGGTGGCTTATAAATTCTATATAAGCGACCTCCTTTTTTATCAGGCGAGAGGAAAAACGCAAGAGCAAAGATATGCTGACCTTGTGTTTAATAGAAAAAAGGCTGACCCTCGCAGTGCAGATGAGATCGCTCTTGATGTGATAAAGAGAGCAGGTCTGCATGTAGAATAGGGAGGACATATATGTTTAATGCTTTTGATTTAATGGCAGTCTTGACTCTCGATTCGTCCCAGTACGATAAAGGGCTCGATGAGGCAGGCGAGAATGCCAAAGGCTTAGGCTCAAAGATCGGCGGTGCACTCAAGACTGTTGGCAAGGTGTCTGCCGGGGCGATTGCGGCAGGCGGTGCGGCGGTCGGTGCTCTCACAAAGTCGGCGGTCAGTGCATATGCTGACTATGAGCAGTTATCAGGCGGTGTCGAGACACTATTCAAGAGCAGTTCTGATGTGGTCATGCAATATGCTGAGAATGCATATAAGACTGCAGGTCTGTCGGCAAATGAGTACATGGAGACTGTCACAAGTTTCTCTGCATCTCTTTTGCAGTCGCTCAATGGCGATACCGCAAAAGCGGCTGAGACTGCCGACCTTGCCATCACCGACATGTCAGACAATGCCAATAAGATGGGCACATCGATGGAATCCATCCAAAATGCCTACAATGGCTTTGCCAAACAAAACTTTACCATGCTTGATAACCTCAAGCTCGGTTATGGCGGTACAAAAGAAGAGATGGAGCGACTGCTCGCAGATGCCGAGAGGCTGAGCGGTCAAAAATTCGATGTATCGAATTATGCAGATATTGTCGAGGCGATCCATGTGGTACAGACCGAGATGGGTATCACTGGCACAACTGCAAAAGAAGCCTCTGAGACCATCTCAGGCTCGCTCGGTATGACAAAATCAGCATGGACAAACCTTATTGCAGGTCTTGGCAATGGCAATGCCGACTTAGGGAAATTGGTTGATGATTTTGTCGACAGTCTCGATAAACTCGGCGATAATATCTTCCCGATAATCGAAAAGGTGCTCGATGGTATCGGCAAATTGCTTGAAAAGTTTATACCAAAGATTGCAAACAAGTTGCCGGGATGGATACAAAAGATCTTCCCTAAACTACTAAATGCAGTCACAAAGTTGGTGGTGAGTTTGGCACAAAACCTGCCACAACTCATACAGACCTTGTTGCCACCTCTGCTCTCGGCACTCATTCAGGTCGGGGCGGCGATCATCCAAAACCTGCCTGCCATTTTAGGCAGTATATTTGAGGCTTTACTGACCACACTCTTTGAGTTGTTTGCATCACTTGGCGAAAACCTCGCAGAGCCTGTCACGGCACTGATAGAGGGGCTTGTGGGCTTCTTCAGCGATGCATGGGATGCCATTGTCGGCATCTTCTCGGGTATCGGTGATTGGTTTGCAGGTCTATGGGAGAATGTCAAAGAGGTCTTTGCAGGTGTCGGCGAGTTTTTCTCGGGCATCTTCTCGGGTGCTTGGGATGCGATCACAGGGGTATTTTCTGCCATCGGTGATTGGTTTGGAGAGCGGTGGAAAGACATCAAAAAGGTCTTTTCAGGTATCACAGGCTTCTTCCGCACTGTTTTTGAGGGTGCAAGAGATGCGATCCGCACAGTTTGGAATGCGGTTATTAGCATAGTCAAAGCACCTGTAAATGCATTGATAGGGTTGCTGAATCTCTTTATCAGAGGTCTCAACAAGATCAAAGTACCCGACTGGGTCCCGGGCATCGGCGGCTATGGTATCCACATACCCGAGATACCCGAACTCGCTGAGGGCGGTATCCTTAAAAAGGGTCAACTCGGTCTCCTCGAGGGTAATGGCACAGAGGCAGTTGTGCCCCTTGACCAAAACAAAAAATGGATCTCCTCGATTGTGGCAGAGATGCAGAAACAGGGTGGCGGCATGCATGGCGATATTGTCATCCCGGTGAGCATCGGTCAGAGACGTATTGAGACCATAGTCATCGAGGCAAACAGGCTCAATAATTACAGATCAGGAGGCAGGTCATGATGAATGCTTTTAAGTTTAACAACACCCCTATTCTCAGGCCCCTGAGTTGGTCTGAGACCTCAAATGTCATCGAGTCGGTTAATACCTCTGAGAGTGGCACAGACATCATCAATGTGGTGCGGTATGACAAACTCACGATTTCCTGTGAGTTTGGGTGTACTGATGCATGGGCAAAGACATTTAAGAGCTTTTCCCTTCTTGACAGTTTTACACTGACAAGGTATGATGTTATTAGCGAGGCAGAAGAGTCGAGGACAGTGCGGATGCGGAATTACTCACAGTCGCTCATCAAAGACTCTGAGAAGATAACAGTTTCAAATGGTCTTTACAATATCACTTTTGATTTGGAGGAGATCTGATGTATAATGTATCACAGGCATACAAGGCGGCACTGGCTGCCCCAGTGCACCGATACAAATTAAGAGGGACGATTCGAGACATCGACTTTTCTGAGGCTGATGTCTTGCAATCGTCCCTCACTATTACCAACAAATGCTCGAATGATGGTGAGGTCGAGATTGGCGGTATCTATGCGGCAGAGATGCATGTCACCTTTGTAAACGACCTCGGCATGTCGAGGTATAGTTGGGTAGGCTCAGAGATCACCCTTGAAGAGGGTCTGCATATCGGGGCCGGTACTTATGAGTATGTGCCCTGTGGCTCTTATTTGGTCACAGAGGCGAATTATACCTCTGAGGGTATAGTTGTTACTGCTTTTGATAAAAGCTCGAATCTCGATGCTACAATGAGTTTTGCGACCATCTCAGGCACTGCCTATGAGATCATGTCACTTGTATGTGATGAGGTCGACCTCGAGTTGGCAAACACCGACTTTAGTGACTTTGTAAATGCCGAGGTTATTTGGACTTTACCCGAGCAAAACGACCTCAAGTCATACAGAGACCTTGCAGGGGCCATCGCACAGGCTCTGTGTGGGTTTTTTACTATCAATCGTGATGGCTGCCTCGAGCTTCGCATGTATGGCAGTACCGAGGTTGATACCATCGACCCGGGGCATCGCTTTGAGGGTGGCAGTTTCTCAGACTTTGTGACCCATTATGACTCAATCTCTTATACTGATTCCGATGGCTCAGTGCATATCTATACTGCATCGGGTGCAGACAGGGGTCTGATGTATGAGGCAGGCAAGAACTATCTCATGTTTGGTCAGGAAGAGGCGAGACAGGCGGTCGCAGATACCCTTGCAGAGATCCATTTTGTACCATTCTCGGTCGGCTTGGCAGGCACAATCGCCTATGATCTTGGCGACCCTCTGAAATTTACAAACGGTCTTGCAGACGGCACAAAACTCTCTTGCATCATGCAGTATGACTGGGTGTATAATGCCTCTTATACTGCCGAGGGTTTCGGTAAAAACCCGGCTCTGTATGGGGCACAATCCTCAGAGCAGAGGCAACTCGAGCAAGTGGCACAGAGCACTGTGGGCAAGGGCATTGTCTTTTACCCTCTGACAAACGGTCGGCAGGTCACCATCCGAGATGGTGCGACCAAGAAAAGCATTTTCAGTATCGCTTTTGCGACTACTGACACCACCAATGTCATGCTTGAGGGTCAGGCGGTTGTACAAGTGCCTGAGGCTGAGACCGAGGAAGAGTTTGAAAAGGTCATTGCAAAACTGACCTACACCCTCGATGGTGAAGAGATCACCACTATACACCCGACATGGACATGGTCAGAGACTGGCAAGCACACAGTCACCTTTATCTACCCGACCTATGTCGAGGAAAGGCAGATACATCGGTTCTCGGTGGCTCTCGAGGCAGATGGCTCAGACCTGACCATTGATGCCGGGGACATTCGGGCGGTCGTTTGGGGTCAGAATTTGGCGGCACAGACGGCATGGGACGGCACTCTTGTCTTTGATGATGAGGTTTCCTCACTCAATATCGGTGGTACACCTATCACCCTCACAAGCATCTCAGGCTCTATCACTGCCATGGCATTGCAGTTGCCGAGCGGTGCAGAGGTCATCGATACTGTCGGCATGATCGATGTCGGCGATGGTATCAGCCTGATGCCTCTCATTGACTCTGTGGGCTTTGGTAAACTCGTTCGAAGGAATACTTGGGGTTATTACCTCGATAACAACTTTACATGGGCAACCATGCAAGATGAATATATTTGGTAGGAGGTTAAACTATGGCAGACCATACAAGTCATTATAACTTGACAAAGCCTGTATACGGCGAGACAGTAGATGTGCAAGACATCAATGGAAATATGGATACTCTTGATGCCATTATCTATGATGCAGATCAGTATGCACAGAGCCGGGTGTCAGATGCCTATGATGCCACCCAGTCTTATGCGGTCGGCGATTTCTGCATTCATGAAAATGAGTTGTACAAGTGCATCACTGCAACGACAGGCACATGGGATAGCACTGCATGGGCATTGACCAATATCGCTCAGGCTTTCGAGCCAAAGCGTACATGGCGACTTTTTGAGACGCTCACAGCCGATGGCACAAGCGGTCGTATCGAGAGCATTTTGCCACCAAAATGCACAGGAGTGATTATGAAATACCATCTGACTGCAAGTGCTACCGACTCGGCAGGGTTTCACTCAGTCAAGTTTGTCAATGAGAGCGGTCGACTGACTTTCAACTATTTGACTGCGATTGTTACAAATGCAGATAGATATGGCGAGGCTCGTATTATTGCAGATGGCAATTTTTGGCAGGCAGAATTCACATCAGCAGGGACAAATGCAACATCAACATTGACTGAATATTCGAGACAAAATGCATTCAAAATCACAGATGCTTTTCTTGAGAATATACGATTTGACACGACAGGCACACCATCGGTCAATATCCCGAGCGGCTCGACCTTTGAAATCTATGTCAGACAGTGAGGAGGTTAAAGATATGAGATTAAAAGGTACAACAAAGATCGAACTCACAAACGTGAGGACAGGCAAAAAAGAGACCTATAAGCATGAAAACTTTGTCACCGAGTTTGCGGCAGAGTATTTCAGAGAGTGTGGGGCACTCAATACTAACCCGGTCGGCAACCTAAATGACACATACCCTCTTGATACTCTTTTCGGGGGTATCATGCTTTTTGATACACCGATTGATGCTGAGAGCGATGATACAGGCAGATATACCTCACCGATATACTGCCCTGCAGGTGTCAAGATGACTGCAAATGCATCTTCGGATTTTGCAGGCAATAGCAGTGCAACAGAGCTTGGGCAGTACAATGCCTCTGAGAGTTATGCCAATGACCATGAACGCTCATATGTCTATGACTGGGATACAAATGAGGGCAATGGCGAGATAGGTTGTGTGTGCCTGACATCGCAGATCGGAGGCTATATCGGGGCAGGTAATGCCACAAGCGAGACCTTTGACAATACCTCAAAGAATGTCAATCTGTTTGACCTTAGAGGCACAAACCCTACCAACCGCACACTGACCACTACTGCAAGGGATCGCCTTGCGACTATGAGTGTGAGCAGAGGTCAGGTGGCACTACTCGAGGATTCCCCTGCAACAAGTTTCACCAATGGTCGGGTGGTCATCAAGTGGTATGATGCACCGATTTCTAAACTCAATCCCTTTATCTCAAAGCTCGCTTTTAATGATGCGGCGATGACTCCGAGAGCGACTCAGACCATCAATATCACCCCTCATGTGGTATCGGCGGCAAGAGTGCTCGGCGGCCCGGGGTATATATTACTTGTGGGCAGTAACACAGGCAACACCTCGACAGGCTCGGTGGTATATGCCACTCAGATCGATGCACAGGGCAATGTGACTGAAAAGGTATACAATATCGCATCAACGACAAACAGTATACCTCTTTCAGGGTACTACCCGATGTGCGGTAAAATCATGCTCGATAATGCACTCTATTTGGGGTACAAAAACACTGTATCATGGACAAGTTACTGTGTGCATTCTTATATCCCCACAAACGGTGTCACAAAGGATATCTCCTATGCATCGGGAATGGCACAAGGTCGGGCACTCAATGCACTTTTTGGGGTGTATGGCGGCAGAATCCAATTAAGTGATACCGCATACTATGATCCTGTGCTCGATAAGGTGCTTTTAACCAACTCAAAGCAATTAACTATCTCACAAGCCAACAGTGGTGCATATACAGTGCCCTGCTTTGATTCGTATCACATTTACAACCCCTCGAGCGACAGGGTAACGGCTTCACAGTATCCGACCATCAGTTCTCTCGGTATGTGGCGAATGCCTTGCAACTGGCTGAGCACCATCAACAACCTTGATGCCACGGTCGAAAAGACTGCTGATAAAACCATGAAAGTGACCTACACACTCACCCTGCAGGACTAAGGGGGTGAGTGGTATGGAAAGTGTAATAGTGGCTATTATCTCGGGGGCATCGGCTCTGATTGTGTCTGTAGTCACCAACCTCATGTCGGCATCCTCTACCCGAAAACTGCTCGAGTATCGCATGCTACAGATGGAGAGCAAGGTCGACAAGATCGAGACCAAGGTTGACAAACACAATGAGGTGCAGGACAGGGTCATGCTCCTCGAGTATGATCTCAAAAATATAAAAGAACGATTGAAAGGAGATGACGGCAAATGAGCAACAAGACCTATGATGTACTAAAATTTGTGGCACTCATTGCAACACCGATTATCACATTCCTCTGTGCGATTGTCTCGATTTGGGGCATCCCTTATGGTCAGCAGATCACTGCCACACTGGCTGCCCTTGATACCCTCATCGGGGCCATTGTAGTGATTGCAAAGACCCAGTATGACAAGGCACAAAAGGCAGGTGATGGTGATGCAGTACAATGACGGAGCAAGCCACTGGGCATTCATCAAGGCAAATTTTTATCACCGAGATGACCAAGGCAACAAGTATCTGACCTATGAGGATGTCATCAAGCGAGCCATGCAGATGTATGTGCACCGGGATTGGTATGCCTATCTGTATGGGTGTGATGGTCAGGTCTGCAATGATGCCCTTGTGGATCGTCAGGTCGCCAAGTACCCCTCACATTTCAAGGGCAAAGATATACAGGCGATCAAAGACTATTCTCGGGGCAAGGTCGTTTTCGACTGCTCGGGGTTTGTGCATAGCATCTATGATGCACCCGACAAAAATGCGGCAGGCATCATCGGCGACTGTGAGAATGTGACCTCAGACCTTGCAAGCGGTGTCGAGGCATCGGTACTCTACAAAAAGGGGCACATCGGGCAGGATGTCGGGCATGGGTGCTTTATACACATTGCATCCGAGTTGCAGACCTTCAGACTCGAGGTCATAAGGGAGTACAACTGGCAAAAGTCGGGCATGTGGATCAAATATTGCGACTATTCAGGTGCGACAAACGATTGACACCGGCCCCAAGATATGCTATACTGCTCTTGCTAACACGGATAGAGATATCCGATAAACACCTGCCTTGTATAATTTGCGGATTATACATATGAGGCAGGTGTTTTTGTGTTGACATACAATATAAGATATGCTATACTGCTCTTGTAGTAGAGTGGTATACATGTGGATATGTTGAAATCATCCTTTTGGTTTGTAAATCTCCATGAATCCAAAGAAAAACACCTGTCTCTATACACCTACTGTTAGACACACCTACCCCTGCGGCAGGTGTTTTTCTTTTGTCTTGACTTTGGCTGCCCTGTTTGCTATACTGTGCTTGTCAAAGCCCATAAATACCACATTATGAACAGGAGACCGCATATGGAAAACAAAAAAGATGAGCAAGACCTTGCATCGATCCCCTATTTCTTATATCAGGATGTGGCATATCGATTCGAACGGTCACAAAAGGCACTGCTGATTGTGACTATTGTTGCACTAATTTTGGCTATTGTGTTGGTAGTCGGCATGATTCTCATGACTCAGGTGTGGTCACAAGCCATGCATGAGTGTGACTGTCAAGCCCTTGTCGATACCCTTAAACTTTGATTTGTCTCGGAGCGAGATCGCTTTTCTTATAGATGAGTACATCTTCTCAGCCCGAGACCGAGACATCCTGAAATCTCGGTTTTTAGATGGTGTCACCTATGAAAAGCTCGCAGAAATGTATGATTTGTCGGTCAGACAAGTCAAAAACATAATACGCAAGTCAAGAGATCAGGTCTTTCGACATGTTGACCGATTATTGCACTAAACTTGCCCCTCGGTTTCATTGCCGAGGGGTCTTTTTATTTGTATGATTTTAGGCAAGGAGGTGAGACTTGCATGGTCTATGTGTACTATAACCCAAACCCGGCAGGGCGAAGGGTCGGTGATTGCTCAGTCAGAGCAGTCTCAAAGGCTCTCAAGATCGACTGGGAGACCGCATATGCGATGCTGACTCAGGCAGGCTTTGACATGTGCGATATGCCCTCGAGTGACTCGGTGTGGGGTGCAGTGCTCAGAAAAAACGGTTTTTATAGAAAAGCAGTGCCGAATACCTGCCCGAATTGCTATACTGCCCGAGACTTTTGCAGGGATCATCCCCTAGGCACTTTTGTACTTGGGTTTGGTGGTCATGTGGCGACTGTGCATGATGGTCAGATCTTCGACAGTTGGGACTCGAGTAAAGAGATCCCTCAATTCTTTTGGGAGGAAAGATAATGGCATACAATTTTCCAATGAGTTACTACCCCTATCAGATGCCGATGCAGGCACAGGCTCAGTCACAGACCTCTTCGGGGGTCATTTGGGTACAGGGCGAGGCAGGGGCCAAGAGTTACCTTGTTGCCCCGAATAATACAGTCTATCTGTGGGACTCTGAGTCGCAGACAATCTATGTAAAGTCGGCAGATGCCTCAGGAATGCCCTCTATTAAGGTTTTAGATTACAAGGTAAGAAATACTGCACCCGAGCCTAAAACCTCGAATTTCGTCACGAGAGACGAGCTTGAGGGCATTTTAGAGCAATTAAGAAAGGAGATCAGTCATGAATCCGATGCAAATCATGCAGATGCTCTCTCAGTTTAAGGGCAACCCTGCTCAGATGCTCTCTCAGAGGGGCATGCAAGTGCCCCCGGCAATGATGGGCAACCCCGAGCAGATGGTCAGACACCTGATGCAGACAGGGCAGGTCAACCAAAATGCACTCAATCAGGCGATGCAGATGGCATCACAGATGGGTATTAAATTTTGATACAAGGTCGGTGCACAGACTTTGATTATAAACACACAAAAGGAGGCTTTTATTTATGGCTTTGACAGATGAAAATGGCGGCATGAGCACAACCATGCTTGTATCGCCCACAGGCGGCTACTCGGGCAATGGTGGCGGCTTTGGCAATGGTTTTGGCGGTGACGGTTGGTGGATCGTCCTTCTGCTCTTACTCTTTGCAGGCGGTAACTGGGGCAACAACAACGGCGGCGGTTATGGCATGCCCTATGTGGTAAATGACGGCGGTATTCAGAGGGGCTTCGATCAGGCAGCCATCATGGGTGGTATCAACGGCATTCAGAGCGGTGTGCAGAATCTCGCCACCCAGTTATGCAACTGTTGCGGTGATATGCAGATGAGCCTTGCAAACGGTTTTGCAAGTGCTGAGCAGGGTGCAAACGCAAGAGCGATGGCAAACATGCAACAGTTATTCGGTATCCAGTCACAGATGGATGACTGTTGTTGCGAGAATCGGCTCGCAAGTGCCGACCTCAAGTACACGATTGCCACCGAGAATTGTGCAGACCGGGCGGCCCTCGCCGATGGTCTGAGAGACCTGCTTGCAAATCAGACGGCAAACACACAGAGAATCCTCGACCAGTTGTGTCAGGACAAGATCGATGCAAAGAACGATGAGATTGCCAACCTTCGTCAGCAGATCGCAATGAAAGACCTTGCGGCATCTCAGGTGGCTCAGAATGCATTTATTGCACAGGGATTCTCAAATGAGGTCGATGCCCTGTACAATCGTTTGAGCAACTGCCCTGTACCGAGTACCCCGGTCTATGGTCGCACACCGATATTTACCTGCAATAATGGTGGATGCGGTTGCGGTATGTAAGGGGGTGATACCATGGCAGAATATCTAGCAAATGCAGTGCAGTCGATTGCTCTCAATCAGCCTGCCATCTTTACTGCTTCTATCCCTTGCAACCGAGGGTATGTCTACCATGAGGATGAGACAGGGATTTTTATTCTCAAGGGTATCACAAACAACTGCTTTGCAAGGTATCAGGTGACTTTCAATGGCAATGTGGCTATACCGACAGGGGGTGCAGTCGCCCCGATTGCGGTGGCACTGGCAGTCAATGGCGAGCCAAGAGTGACAAGTCGGGCGATCTTTACCCCGGCGGCAGTCGATACTTATGGCAATGTGACAAGCACTGCCATCATTACAGTGCCCAAGGGTTGTTGTTTTACTCTCTCGGTGAGATATGTCTCAGCCGATGAAGATCCTGCAACGACACCAACCCCGGTCATCGAGATGCAAAATGCAAATCTTGTGATTGACCGCATAGCATAATAAGGAGGTATAGTATGCATAAATTGATGGAATATGTCTGTGACCAACTCGATGAACTCGAGCGAAAAGCAGAAAAAGAGGGTAAACTCTCAATGTCTGAGATCGAGTACCTTGATAAGCTCGCCCACATCAAGAAAAGCCTGCTTTCGGCAGATGAGATGTGGGATCAGAGCGAGTACAGTGAGGAAAATCGCAGAGGCGGCGGTGGCAATAGTTACCGAGGCAGTTATGCTCGCAGATCCTATATGGACGGCGGCTCTTATGCCCGGGGGCGAGGCAGAAACGCTCGCCGAGATGCCATGGGCAGATACTCAGGGGCAGATGAGATGGTCGATGAACTCAGAGACCTGATGCAGTCTGCACCCGATACGCAGACCAAGCAAGACATACAGAGAATCGTTTCAAGACTCGAGCAGATGTGACGGAAAGGGCGGTGACCTCTTGTGATAACTGAAAGAGACTTGCAGGAGGCTATTGCCGAATGTGAGGGGCAGAGACACCCAACCTCAGCCACATGCATCAAGTTAGCGGCTTTTCTGATTATCAGGGAGCACATGTTTGGCGAGCCACAATCATACTCATATGCGATGCCCACACCTGCTCATGTAGAGTATCAGTCGGAGACAGAATTTGCCGACATTATCAGGGGCAAGTCGATTGAGGATGTTTTGGCGGTGTTTGATGAACTCATGTCAACTCTCAGCCTTGTAAATCGAGGCTTGTATGAGTCTGTACTCAGAAAAATTAAATAACAATATTTTACCCGAGCATCTGTTTACCGAACATTTGTTCGGGTTTTTAGTGTAGATAAAACCTACATTTTCGGAAAGTCTCTATAGAACCTTTTTTTTATGGGGGACTTTTCCGAAATGTATATTTTATCTACACTTTTTTATCACATTTTGTACAGAAAAAGTAAAAAGAAGTAAAAAACAGTAAAAAACCTATTGACAGAGGGTGAGAGGGGGTGTATAATGGTCTCAGGTCGAAAAAGGCGACCGCAAGTAAAATCAAAGGAGGTGCAAATAATGACACTTGGCGAACGATTGATGGAGTACCGAGCGAAAGAGCGGATCAATCAGGTCGAGATGGCTGCCCGATGTGGGTTATCAAAGCAGACTATCTACTCAATCGAAAACGGTTTGCAAGAGCCGGGCAAGATGACCATCATCAAGATTGAGCAGGTCATCGGAAAGGAGTCAGCAGATGAGGGCGAGTATATCGAGCATTAAACTGTACAAGGCATGTCGCAGGGCATACCAACTCAAGTACATCAATCGGCTTGTACCGATGCAAAAGGCTGATGCTCTCGAGACTGGGACAAACTACCATGCAAAGCTCGAGCAACTCTATAAGACAGGCGACTTTGACAAAGACCTCACAAAAGAGACTGCAATGGCACTCGCATACAAGCGGTGGATCTACCCTCTTTTTGTCGGGCAGTCTGCCGAAGATCGCTTTGAGTGCAGGGTCGGCAAGCATACACTTGTGGGCATCACAGACGGCATTGCGGCTGATGGGTGCATCATCGAGCACAAGACCACATCTCTCTTGTCACTCGATGAGTATGAGTACAACCTGCAATGGGATGAGCAGTTGATGGCATACATGCTTGCCACAGGTGCTCGAAAGGTGTACTATACTGTGTGTCGCAAGCCGAATATCAGACAAAAGGCAAGCGAGTCTGACGAAGAGTTTTTTGAGCGGATGTGCGATTGGTATTATACCGATACCGATGACAAGATCAGGCTCTTCGAGATCACCAAGACGGATGCCGAGATTGAGGCTTTTCGCAAGTCACTCAATGAGGTGATGACCGAGATGGAGTATACAGTCGACTACTACAAAAACACCTGCCACTGTCACTCATGGGGCAGACAGTGTGAGTATGCAAGCATTTGCCTGACATATCGCCCCGGCGATACCCCTGCAAACTTTGAGACATGGTAGGTGGATCGATGATCTATGAGGCAAGCAAGGATGATTTTATACTGGCATCGGCGATTGCCCTCTGTATCATGGCCCCCGATGCATACTCGAGACAAATCATGAAGGATTTTATCAATAAGACATCGGCTCTGCTCTTTACTGATGAGGGGCGAGCAGAGATGTACAACAAACGAAAGGAGTTAAAACATGGAGATTAGCAAGATTGATGATAATATCAGCAAGAACCTGCCCTATACCGCATTGCTCTATTGCCCACCGGGTGTCGGCAAGAGCACTGCCATCGGTTTGGCGGCTGAGCAGGGCGAGGGCAAGACCCTTGTGCTTGATATTGACCGCACGATTGACCGCACAATGGCAAAGAAAGAGGTTGTGAAAGACACAAGCAAACTCTTCTCGGTCAAGATCGACAATGTGCATACCTTTGATGCATGGACAAACACCCTCAAAGAACTCAAGGCAATGAAGGATGCCGGGGCACTTGATTTTGAGACCATCGCAGTCGATAACATCAGCGAGCTTGAGCGGTGCATCCTCTCTGACCTCGGGTCACAGGGTAAAAACAAGGGTGTGCCTGCCATGGGCGACTATCAGTACATGCAGTTTAAGTTGGTAAACTCTCTGAGATTTATGAAATCTCTTGGGGTCAATATCATTTGGACGGCTTGGGAAGATTGTGCACAGTTTACCATGCCTGATGGCACTGGGTACTCGAGACTTGTGCCGAAGATCAGCACCAAAATCCTCGATAACATTTGCGGCTTGTGTGATGTGGTCGGCAAGATCATGGTCAACAAAGATGGTCAGCATGGTATCATCCTCGAGGCTCAGCAGAATATTTACGCAAAGAATCAGATCGACTCTCGCAAGGCATGCAAGGTCGAAAACTTTATCAATTTTGAAAGAGAGGTAAATACAAATGAGTGATTGGAGTTATCAGAGAGAAGAGAGCAGTTTGGCAGTACCTGTGGGCAAGCACCGGGTTCGGATCAAAGAGGTCAAGAAAAAGCAGAGCAAGAAGGGCAATGATATGCTCGAGATCACTCTGCAGGTGTCGGGTATGAATAGCCTGTTGTGGCACTATATCGTGTTTATGCCCGACAGACCCGAGGTGACCAACCGCATGCTCACCCAGTTCTTTGACAGTTTTAAAGACATCAAAGAGGGTGACTTTGTACTTGCCAACTGGGTCGGCAAGGTCGGGGCATGTGTGGTCGCAGTCGACAAGGATGATGAGACCCGGACTCGCATCTCCTACTTTATCAAGGCAGACAAGCAGGGCGATTTGCCTGCATGGGTCGAGCCTGAGAAGTCGGGCGGTGCAACAGTCACCGAAGCCCCTGATGGTTTTGTCGACATGGGCAATGTTGACACCGACATCCCTTTTATGTAAGATCAACCGACACCGGGCGACTTGGCTTGCAAAGGCAGGTCGGGTCGCCCACTTTTTGTGAGGTGACACATGAATAACAAAGATATAGGCAATGCTTTTGAGAAGATCGCCTGCAACCTACTGGCAAAGGATGGGTGGTGGGTGCACTTTATCAACCCAAACAGATCAGGGGCACAACCTTTTGACATCATCGCAGTCAGAGACGGCGAGGCGGCTGCCATTGACTGCAAGACCACTACTCGACCGATTTTCCCCCTCAGCCGACTCGAGGACAATCAGGTGCTCGCTTTTGAAAAGTGGAGCAAGTGTGGCAATGCAAATGCAGGGTTGCTCATAAAGTGGCGGCACAATGTGTATTTTGTCGAGTTTGAACGGCTTTTAGAGTGCGGCAAGGTCGATCTCAGAGAGCAAGATGTGTGGAGGTACTTAGATGAGAATGACTCTTGATAATTGTTTGATAGTCGATCACCCGACCTTTGCACTCATCAATTACTGCAAGACTCGGCTTGTGGTCGATAATCCTGACTACATCAAAAAGGCTCGGATGGGCAAGTGGACAGGGTCTACCCCGGCAGAGATCGCACTCTATGAAAAGGCAGGCGACCGATTGTATCTGCCCTTCGGGGTTTGGTCTCGAGCATTTTTCGACCGTTTCCGAGGCGACTGTGAGTCGCTTGAGTCGCATATCGAGCCTATACGCAAGGTTTCTTATGGCTCATCGATAAAACCCTACACCTACCAAGAAAAAGCGATTGTAGAGGGTCTCAGAGCCAAGAATGGGGTACTGGTGATGCCATGCGGTGCAGGAAAGACACAAACCGCACTCGAGATCGTCGCAAGGCTCGGGGGCAAATGCCTGTGGCTGACCCACACTCAAGACCTGCTCCATCAGAGCATGACCCGGGCAAAGGCGGTCTACAGTCTGCCACCGAGCATGTATGGCACAATCACAAGCGGCAAGATCAATGCAAGCGAGGGAATCACTTTTGCGACTGTGCAGACCCTCTCAAAGATCGACCTTGGCAAGTACAAGCATTTTTGGGACATCATCATTGTTGATGAGTGTCAGCATGCCTGTGGGTCTCCGACAAGGGTCTCACAGTTTTACAAGGTACTCTCTCGGCTCTCGGCTCGGTATAAGTTCGGCTTGACAGCGACCCCCAAGAGGGCAGACGGTCTCGAGGTGGCTATGTTTGCCCTACTGGGTGACATCATCCATGAAGTACCAAAGTCGGCAGTCGCCGACACCACCTGCCCTGTCAATGTGCAGTGCATTGAGACAGGGTACATGCCTGACCTAGACATTGCCCTCTCGGGTGATGGCACACTCAATTATGCAGGACTAGTCGATGATCTGACACACAATGAAGAGCGGTATGCCATAGTGCTCGGTGAGAGCTTGTCGGCGATCTTGCAAGGCCCGACTCTTATACTTGCCAACCGCATCGAGTATCTCGAGCGAATGCAAGATGACCTTGTGGGGTGCGGCAAGCGGTCTCTCTGTCTGTCGACCATGGGCATGAGTAAAGCCGCCAAGATGGCTCGCAGAGATGCCCTAAATCGCCTGAATTCGGGCGATCTTGACTGCGTACTTGCGACCTATCAACTCGCCAAAGAAGGTCTCGATGTACCGAATCTGAGGTATGTGGTATTTGCTACCCCTGAGAAAGACCCTACAACCATCACTCAGGCTGCCGGGAGAGTCGGTCGCAAGGCTGAGGGCAAAGACCATGGCACAGTCATTGACTTTGTGGATGAGTTTGGCATGCTCAAAGGGTGGGCGAGACAAAGAGCAAGGATCTATAACAAACTGGGATTCGAGGTGATGAGTGATGACTGATAATGAGTTTTTATTGTTTGACCGCATTGAAAAGATCAAGTCGGTATTCAGTCAGTATGGGGCAGACAATTTTTATTTAAGTTATTCAGGCGGCAAGGATAGTGTTGTGCTCTCGCATCTGCTTGACATGGCTTTGCCGGGGAATCAGATCCCTCGAGTCTTTGCAAATACAGGCATTGAGTATAATCTAATCCTTGATTTTGTAGAGAGAGAGAGAGAGAGAGATTGTCGCATTCAGGTCATCAAGTCAAGTGTGCCTATAAAGCCAATGCTCGAGCGAGACGGGTATCCGTTCAAAAGCAAGATGCATGCGGAAACGCTTGCAAGGTATCAAAAAGATTATAAAAAGTCAAAATGGGTCATGATTTATCTCGGGGAAATTGAGGCGAGATATGGTAAAAAAAAGATTGGTGAGTATGCTTGCCCAAAATGTTTGAGGTATCAATTTACAGAGGATTTTACTCTTAAAATCTCAGACAAATGTTGTGATAGATTGAAAAAAGAACCACTCGAAAAATGGCAACAAGCCAATAATATACCATATGCACTCACTGGCATCACATCTGATGAGGGCGGTCGGAGACGGAGTGCCGCATGTCTTGCATTCTCAGGAAATAAACTTAAAAGGTTTAACCCTCTGATGCCTGTGACAAAAGCATGGGAAGATTGGTTTATTGACACCTATCATATTGAGATCAGCGATATATACAAGCCACCTTATAATTTTGACCGTACTGGATGCAAAGGCTGCCCATTTAACCCGACATTGCAAAGAGAGCTTGACACCCTCGATAAGTATTTTCCGCTCGAAAAAAAGCAGTGTGAGATTATATGGCGACCTGTCTATGAGGAGTATCGCCGCATCGGGTATCGGCTCAGACCTCTTGACGAAGGTCGGCAGATGTCTCTCGATGAGTTTTTGCAGGATTGAGCATTTCTGTATTGACATGCCCGAGGGTAGGAAGATAAAATAAAGAGAGCGAAAGGAGGTGAGCGGTATGACATTGAGAGAGGCGAGTCTCGCTCTCGGGGTAAAGGTGCGGACTCTCAGATGGTGGATAACGGTCGGCAAGATCAGAGCCGAAAAGGTCAAGAGAGTGTGGATGATACCTGAGACGGAGATTGACAGAGTAAAAGGAGACACAACATGATAACTAAGATCGAAAACATACCACAATCGCTCAAGAGAGTATCTCAGTGGGTCTGTTGGATAGGTGCTGACAAGATACCCAAAAATGCCAAGACCGGGGGCAATGCCAAGAGCAACGACCCCAGTACATGGGCAGATTTTGAGACGGCAGTCAAGGCATGCGAGACATACCACTTCGATGGTGTGGGGTTTATGTTTGCAAATGGCTTTTTCGGGGTTGACCTCGACCACTGCATTGATAAGGTCGACTTCTGTGATGAGTTTGTCGAGACCCTGCAAAGTTATGCAGAGATCAGCAAAAGCGGCTCGGGTCTGCATATCATCTGCAAAGGTACTCTCCCCGATGGTGCTCGGCGAAAGGGCGGTGTCGAGATGTACTCATCGGGCCGGTACTTCATCTGCACAGGTAATATCTACAATGCCAAGTACAAAGAGGTAGTTGACTGTACCGAGTCAATCAAGGTACTGCACTCAAAGTACCTGCCGAGAGAGACACCACAGGCAGAGCCTAGGCAACATGTGGTTATCAGCATGGATGACCAAGAAATTGTTGACAAAGCTCGCAACTGCAAAAGTGGCTACCTCTTCAATATGCTCTATCAGGGCAACTGGCAAGGCTTGTATAACTCACAGTCAGAGGCAGACCTCGCCCTGTGCAACCAACTGGCATTTTGGACTCAGAAAAATGAGTCGCAGATGGATCGCATCTTTCGGGCATCGGGTCTCTATCGCAAGAAATGGGATGAGAAGCGAGGCGGCAAGAGTTATGGGGCCATGACCCTCAGCAAGGCTTGTGCAAACTGCTCAGAGGTGTATGAGCCTCAGCAACACGACACAGGCTTCAATGTATCTTTTGCCCTGCTCGATGATGGCAAGATCACTGCCGAGACCCCCAAAAAACAGTATGACATGACTGACTCGGGCAATGCCCGGCGGCTCTATGATAAATTTGGGCACATCATCCGATACTCATACAATCGTAAAAAGTGGCTTTACTGGGACGGCAAGATGTGGCGACTCGATGACTCGGGCGAGATCAAGAAACTCGCAGATGTGATTTGCGATGACATTAAAAAAGAGGCATACATCGAGCAGGACGAAAAGACACAGGCAGACATGCTCAAGTGGGCGACCAAGACCGCATCGAGCAAAAACAAAGAAGCCATGATTAAAGAGTGTCAGCACCTTGACGGCATCCCGGCTGCCCCTGATGAGTTTGATGCTTTCCCCGATTTTCTAAACTGCCAAAATGGCATTGTAAACCTCAGAAACGGTGAACTCCTGCCACATGATAGCAGTTATATGCTCAGCAAGATCACACACACCGAGTATGACCCCAGTGGCGAGCCACCACATCTGTGGCTATCGTTTCTTAATGATGTTACAGACGGCGATAAAGAGTTGCAGGAGTACATACAAAAATGTGTGGGGTACTCGCTCACAGGCTCGACAAGAGAGCAGTGTGCATACTTCTTGTATGGCATGGGCAACAACGGCAAGAGCACTTTTCTCGATACTATCGCTGACCTGATGGGTGGCTATGCATCGAATGTACAACCCGAGACCATCATGATGAAGAAGTTTGGCTCTGAGGGTGCAAATAGTGATATAGCAAGACTCAAAAGTGCTCGGTTTGTGACCTCAGAAGAGCCGACCGAGGGTGTCAGACTCAATGAGGGTCTGCTCAAGCAACTCACAGGCGGCTCAAAGATCACCTGCCGATTCCTGTACGGCGATGAGTTTGAGTACCTGCCCGAATTCAAGATTTGGGTGGCAACCAACCACAAACCGATTATCAGGGGCACTGACTTTGGTATTTGGCGGCGAATCAAACTCATACCCTTCGAGGTCAATATCCCTGCATCAAAGGTCGACAAAAATCTCAAGTACAAACTGCGAAAAGAGTTTCCTCAGATACTGGCATGGGCGGTGCAAGGGTGCATCAAGTGGCTCAGAGACAAGGGTCTTGATGAGCCGCCAAAGGTGCTCGATGCAGTCAAAGAGTACAAAGCCGAGATGGATCTGCTCGCAGGGTTTATGGAGCAGTGCATCGAGATCGACTATGAGGGCGACCTCAAAATGTCTGCAAATGACCTCTTTAGGGTGTATAGCAAGTGGACAAAGGAAAACAATGAGTATGAGATGTCGAGTAAAAAGTTTTTCCGAGAGATCAGCAAAAAACTGCCCGAGAAAGGTAGAAACGGCAAGGGCATCTATTACAAAGACATCAAACTCACTTTGTATGCTAAAGAACTGGCACAGACATACCGCAACTACACCATTGATGACTTCGAGTAAAAGTAAAAAAAAGTAAAAAAAGGCTTGACAAGATATAAAGTAAAGAGGTATAATGAGTGTGAACAGAGATGTTTGCACTCATTTTTTGGTGAAAGGAGATCTACTATGAGAGCAAAGATAGTAAAAAAGGACGGCAAGACATATCGCATCGAGGCAGAGCCTAGAAACTGCCATGAGTACCTCATCCGGGTGTATGAGTTATCAGAGGCATGGGGCACTGTACTACTTGGCAAAGCGATCTCAAACAGTGTCGACTATGCGGCAGAGCAGGTCATCAAGACAAGGGGGTGGAAAGTATGAGAGATGCAAGCACCTATATCAAGGGTCTCGGTCTCGGCGACTACCTCAAAAAGGTCGCCGACCGACTCGAGGCTGCCGAGACACCGAGAGAGGCTGAGGTGGCAAGTTGGTTTCTCGAGGCAACGGTCAAGACTATTTTAGAGGGAAAGGGGGTGAATACCAATGGCACAATGGATCAGAGTGAGTGATGCTTGCCCCGATACCTGCACCCCGGTGCTTGTCACATTTGACAATGGCTCTGAGAGGATTGCACAGTCTGTGGCGATCCTCGATGAGTTTGGCGACTGGCGGTGGTGGCAGTATGAGGATGACTGCAAGCAGAATCCCAAGGTTGCCGACTGCATCGATGTGGTCGCTTGGATGCCTCTGCCGAGACCCTATGGCGGCGAGGATTGTGAGAATAGCAAGGTCGAGGCAATGCTCACCTTTGTATACCTGACACTGCCGACCCTCATACCTATCGGTGAGAGCGGTCATGATGCTAGAGTGGCAAAGCATGTCGAGCAACTGGGGGCAGTGGTCTATGAACTGACCGACAGGCTCTGTCAGATCGCAAGACAGTACAAAGATAATATATGGCCCTCGGTCAGACAGTGTGCAAGCACTGCTCAGGACTATGTAAATGACATCACAGAGCTTTTAGAGGAGGAATAACCATGGAGAGCAAGATGATACATACCATCACTACACTGAAACTGCTTGCGA
>JAEEHO010000187.1 GCA_016280845.1 Paludibacteraceae bacterium
ATCTATTTTCTTAAGGTTCTGATCTTTCTCACATCCCAACGAGTCGGAGATAAAGCCTTCGACTGCATCGTAGTGGCTGGTCCACTCCTCGCACTTAGGATAGGATGTATAAGAAGATGCTTTCTTATATAAATATATAGGATATTGATCGAATACGGTATCGGTGATAAAGAAGTCCTCCATCATCGAGACCTCATCCGGTACATAATTCAGATACCAGTATTGATAGGTGGTATCGTTATGTGCAGGAACCGGCATGATCGTATCGAACCATACCAGACTATCCGTAACATGGAACGTAGTATCACCGGTTATGGCATCTACTATCGTATCTTGTGCAATGATTGAATCATGCTCAAAGAAGATAGTATCCGTAGCAGGAACTTTAGTGATAGTACGAACGTTCTGCCTAATCTGGAACTCGCCATTTGCGCCGGAAATTTCATTTCCTGTCGCGCTGCTTGCTCCATTGTAAAGCATCCATTGCTTACGGTTGTTACCTACGTAGAGATAAGCGTCACCGTCATCCACCGTAATCTTCCACTTGCCTGAACTGCTGGTGGTGTCTTCGAAGTGCCAAATGTAGGTATCCTCCGGATCATAGATAAAGTTGTCTTGATCCTGAGGCCATACACGGTCACCGCCCAACTTACCCCACGAGTTGTAGTCGCCATACGCGTACGTACCCGTAGTGGAGTTCATTGCGTAGAAGTTTTTCTCACCACCGTAGATGTGGTAAGAAACGATCAGATACTTGTTCGGGGTCAGTTCCTCCATCGACATGATACGCTCGTAGTCGTTGACAGAACCCTTGTCGAACACAGCATACAGGTTGACGTTAGCGATAGGAGTAACACTCTCCACCAAGGTCGGGATCTCGTCACCCTTGACAGGGAAACCGACTTTCCAACCGAGGAAGGTGTAGTCACGACATTCGTAACCGGATACATCCGGCTCGTAGTCGCGAAGCTGATACTCGTTACCACTGGTAACACCAACCATTTTGACTTTCGAGTTACCCACGAAGAAGTTCAGGTTAACTCGATACGCCGAGAAGGCGCAAACCGACACGGCAAAGAGGAACGCAATAAGCATTCCGGCGCGTCTCGGTAAAACAGACTTCAGACTTGCTGAATTGAAAAGAGTAAATTTAGTCATATTGAGCTTGGTATTTAGGTTTGACGTTGGTATTTCGTTTTTCACTATTTGGTATTCGATTATAAGACGTGCTTAACATAGAAACACTATTCGCATTTCTATGTATTCCGGTATTACAAACCTCAGACGAACTGGGTTATGAGTAGTAAAATTTTTCATTGGGCCTGAGTATTTAGGTTTACACTAAAATTTCGTTCTTCACTATCCGGCATTCGATGTAAGACGCGGCAAAAGTACATATAATTTTTTATATGTGCAAATTTTTTGCAGTTTTTTTTGACTTTTTGTACCAAAATAACAAAATATTCTTCTCTTTTGCGTTATTCTAATAATTTTATGTTTGGTATTTTAAATAATATATTTCGCACATAAGAACATCAGACAGGTGCGTTTTTCTTACATATTTACCCTTAAAGAGCATAGGGAATAGCAAAATGCAATTCCCACATTCGTGACCTTTCTATTTCAATCGTTTAGCTTTTTATTACCATGGGCCTATGATCTCCGAATATTCCGGACGTACTACCGGAGATATACCGAAAACTTAGGCCTCTTATTTCATTTCTACGCCATAGGCGGTATAGGTCTTGCCATCATGGATGATATATAGTTCTCCGTTGCGAATAACCTTTGTACATTGTACATCGTCCCTTTGTACATTCACTTCGTCCCTTTGTACATCCACAATGCCTGTCGTGGCTTGTTTAGCACGGCGCGGCAGGATGGCGAAACGGTCGTTCAGCGTATCTGCCTCAGCTACCGCGAACACATAATCGCTACACAGCAGATCGGTCTCCGTATTCGCTACCCGATCGATAAGCACAAGCGAGGCCATGATAGCCGGACCGTATTGTTCCTCATCATAAGCAAAGGTATAACTGCCTGCTGCAGGCAACGTAACGCCTACCGGTATCGGAGTCAGGGCGTCGGAGTCGGAGATGGCAATGAAAGCCAACTGCTGATCGCCTGCGCCGATAGTATATAGATTGAGCATATTGCTCTCTGTCATCTTAGTCAAGTCACCGCCTATTTCGTACGCCGGAGTGAACGATTCGTCCAGCACTATACCTGCGCGGTCAGTCTGGCCTGATCCACTCAGTCGGATACCTGTATAGAGTGGCGCGAGAGTGGCGCGAGAGTGGCGCGGCATCAGCGATCGGGGAACGGCAGATTCCGCCGCGGCAAAATCGATACGGTCGCCCTCGCCTATTTGTATCAATGCCGTCTCCAATGGACGCATTTTATAGTTGGCCGCCAGCACTTGCACGAAGCGGTTCGCCTGTGCGTCAAAAACAGTCAGGTACGGCACCTCGTCTTCGCCGCAGCGCAGCGCGCCCGAACCGACCGCTTCACCCGTTGCATAGACGGACATATATGGATTGCCTATCAGGTTCCAACCGTCGTTGGCATCGTTCCGGTCATCTAAGTCCGCTGAAGTGACCGATGTACCTTTGGTTCGGGCATATTCAGCGTTGTTCAGCATATTGCTGTCGGGACGCATTGTGAAACGCATGACACGCTTGGTATGTTTGCGTCCGTCCGGTTGCACTATATCCGCCTGGTTGCTGATGGTCAGTTGATAGCCCGTTCCGGCATACAGCGCAGCGTCGGTCGACATATCGGTCCAGCAATCGGCATTGCCGTTAGCGACTCGCTGTGCACCATCGTAATAGCGAATACGGTAATCGTCGATATAGATTGGCGCGCCTCCGTTCGCCTCTTCTGCCGAATAGGTCACTTCGGACAGGTCGGCATCGAAAGGCAACGAGAAGAGAACACTATGCGATCCGTCCACACGGTAATCGAGGAACAATTCTCCGTCTATCAGGTCTATTCGTCCGTTGCTGCCAACATTGACTACAGGCGCGGTACTATTGCTGTCAGTAAAGAGAACCAGATGATGAACATACAGTTCGTTCTCCACATTGAGTGTCGCGCCGTTACAAACGGTCAGCGTACGTATCGGACACCGGCTGTCTATCGTCA
>JAEEHO010000188.1 GCA_016280845.1 Paludibacteraceae bacterium
AGCGGTACAGGTGGAATCATCAATATCAAGACCAAAAAGAATATGATGCGCGGACTGAACGGAATGTTGTCCGCCGCATACGGAGGAATGTATTTCGGCGATATCCAACGTTGGTTGCAGATGGACTATGTGTCGCTCAATCTCAACTATCGCGGCCCGAAGACCTACTCTTTTGTCAATCTGACTCAAGTGTATGGGTCGCATGATGTTGACTTGGAGACCAGCCGTACCGTACCGGCCAACGGTTCAACACCCCAAGTGACCACATACTCCAAATCCGGCTACGATGTGAATTTCCAGTATTACATGCTCAAGGCAGGAAACGACTGGTACATCGACTCTACCAATACGCTCGGATTCATTCTGCAGGTACCGTATATGTCTGTGCGTCAGTCGATAGCAGAAGACCGCAACTATGCCTATACGGCTGTAGGATCGGACACCACATTCACCAAGACCCATTCCGGCTCAGACACCCGGTCTCCGCAGCACACGGCGAACATCAATTTCACGCACACGTTCTCCGAGGCATTGGAACGCGAACTGACTGTCAATCTGGACTATAACCGCTATAGAACGCAAACAATCAACAACCAGACGACGGACTATCCGTCTCAATCGCTCGGATTGGACATCAATAGCCGCCAAGTGGCTGATATATACAGCGGTAAATTGGATTTTCAAACTAAGTTCTGGCAAACCGGCATGATCGAGTGTGGCGTCAAATACGCGCTCTCATCCACCGACAACAATATGTCCACCGATTCCAGTCTAAACGGATCTGTTATCAGTACGACGCCTGTCGCTTTCCGCTATCAGGAACATGTGGCTGCGGCATACATATCCGTCGGCAAACAGTTCGGCGAACACTGGTCTGCCAAACTCGGTCTGCGTGGCGAATACACCTACAGTCATGGTGATTGGAAGACTGCCGATTCGGTAACCAACAAATCGTATTTCAATCCGTTCCCGACAGTTTATCTGGGTTATACCAGCAGCCCGCTTACCAAACTGCAACAACCTATCAGTGTGGGACTGAGTTATACGCGCCGTATCCGCCGTCCGAACTACTGGATGCTCAACCCGTTCAGGGAATACATAGATGCCTATACCTACCAAATGGGTAATACGGATCTGACGCCGGAGTTTAACAATGATGTGGAAGTCACATTCTCGTGTACGCAATATCTGAACATGACTTTCAATTTTGCGCACACCCAGGATATGTTCTCACAAAAAGTGTCCATCATGCCGGACGGAATGGGTTCCATCAAGTGGATCAATTTCGGTACATGTACCACCCACGGAGCCAGCGTATCGTTGACGGAACTGCCGATTGTGCCTAAGTTTGCAACGGGCGCAGATAGCACAAAGTCCATACAAGGTGCTTGGTTGTCATTGACCGTCAACGCCGGTTGGTATCACGAGATAAACCGTTCGTACGAATTGAAGGCAGACGGCACTCCGGAATACGAACTGCGCCACCACGCAGGCTACGTGAGCGGAACACTCTCGGCCTATCTGCCCAAAGATTGGTTGATTACGGTTGACGGAAGTTGGTTCTCTCCGGAAATGGCCGGTTATAACCGCATCGAAGGAAGGTACATACTGGGAGCAGGTATTCGCAAGACATATATGAAAAAGGGCTTGATTTTCAACCTGAACTTGCAAGACGCACTTCGCTCCATGGAATTCAATACCACCGTTACCGGACTGGATGCCGGATACGAAGCATGGTACTCCAATAAGGTACACAGCCAACGTGTGATGGCATCTATCACGTGGATGTTTGGCCAATACCAGCAACACAAGCAACGCAAAGTAGGCGATATGGACGAGTTGAACCGTCTCGGTGGAGGCGGCGGAGTAGCAGGAGGAGCCAATAAATAAAACGCCTACTTGTTACGGACGACGAAACTCAGCCAAGACGATGGCCGTAGCGATAGAGACGTTGAGGCTTTCCGAGGTCTCAGCGTCTTTCGGATAAGAAGGAATGCGAATCGGGTGGGTGACCAGGCGGCGAACCTCTGCGGAAATACCGTTGCCCTCGTTGCCCATCACGACAATGGATGATTGACTGTTGACAGTCGGTGACTCCGATTGCTCTTTGAAAACCTGATACATATCTTTGCCTTCCAGCAGCGTGCCGTAGATGGCGGCCGACTTCTGACTTCTGACGGCAGAGAGCCACTCCTCCAGATTGACGTAATGAACGCGAACACGGGCCAAAGCACCCATGGTGGCTTGCACTACTTTGGGATTGTAGCAATCGGCAGTGTCGAGCGAGCAAACGATATCGTGCACGCCGAACCAGTCGCACGTGCGGATGATGGTTCCCAGATTGCCGGGATCCTGGATTCCGTCCAGCACCAACACGAGATTCTCCCGGCTGCAATCTGACGGCTGAAAGCCCTCGGAAGACGGCTTTCTAAACACACAGACAACGCCTTGCGGAGTACGCAGACCCGACATCTGTTCGATCTCGGTACGCGTGGCATTTTCGCCCTCGCGAACGAGCGTGACCGGCTCGAAAGCCTTTAGCAGTTCGGAGACGCATTTCTCGCCCTCGGCGACAAAAAGTCCCAACTCGTCACGATACTTTTTCTGCTGCAGACTGCGTATTTGTTTGACTTGTGCTTTGGATATATGTTCCATAGTGTGGAAGTTTCTTTTAGAAATTTGCTGCAAAAGTACGATTTTTTTTGCATATGTGCAAATATTTTTGTAATTTTGCACGCTATTTATGTTACACAGATTACGCACATATAACATACTACTGATTTTGGCGGTTTTTTTTGCGTCGTGCAATACGACCAAATATGTGCCGCAGGACAAGTGTTTGCTCAACAAGGCCAAGATCAAATGCGTGGATGACAAGACCGTCTCTGCGTCGCAGTTGCGTAACTATCTGCGCCAGAAACAGAACACCGAGATATTGGGATTCTGGAAGTTGCAGTTGCATGTATACAACACAGCTCCTGCGGATACGACCACCAAGTCGAAGAAGAAAATGGCGGAGAATGCGCACAAGATGGGCGAGGCGCCTGTTATCTACGACGACGAACTGACGGGTATCAGCATGCAGCAGTTGCGCCAGCAGATGAACAACGACGGCTATTTTGACGCCTCGGTGGACACCCACAAGGTGGTTAAGAAACGCAAAGTGAACCTGACGTACCTCATTACGGCGCGCAAGCCGTACAAGGTGCGCAATTATGTGGTGGATATCGCGGCCGAAGATGTGAACAAGATCGCTCTGGATGATGCATGCAAGGTGCACAAGGGAATGCAGTTCTCTACCTCGGTGCTGGACGAAGAGCGCGAGCGAATCACTCGTGCCATGCGCAACAGAGGCTATTTCTATTTTGAGAAATCGATGCTTGAGTTCTCAGCCGACAGCGCTTTGGGTTCGCACGAGGTGGATGTGCGAATACACATGGCTCCCTACGTGGCGCACCTCGATTCGGCTGCTAAAAAGAACTTATACACGCGATACAGTATTCGCAATATGCACTACCAGATAGACTACGATCCGTCGCGCCTGCCTGACAGCGCCTACCTGCGATGCGAATTTGACAAGTTTGGAAATGAGTATAGCTGGATCGGCAAACGATTTCTGCGCAAGAATATTCTGCGTCGCTCGAGTCGTCTGCGCAAGGGAGATATGTACGCCGAGTGGCGCGTGGAGCGCACTTATGCGCGAATGAATGCCCTGGGGCCGGTCAAGTACGTGGATATATCGTTTGCGCCGGTGGGTGATTCGTTGCTGGACTGCAACATCACCATCTCCCGTGGACGTATCCACTCTATCTCGGCCGAAGTGGGAGGAACCTACAGCGCCGGTGACTGGGGAGTGGCTGCGGGTGTCAACTATACCAACCGCAATATTTTCCACGGCGCAGAACAGTTGACGCTGAGCGGACGTGCTTCGTATGAATGGCGTGCTAACGGCGGACGTGCTATCGAGGCGAAGGCTGAGGCCGGACTGTTGTTTGCCAGCCAGGTGAGAGTGAATGTGGCGTACAACTACCAGCAGCGCCCGGACGAATATACGCGAACGATAGTGAACGCAGGTTTGCAATACACTATCCCGCGCAGACCGAACACTAAGTGGACACACCACTTCAATCTATTGGATATCAGCTATATCTACCTGCCGTGGATGTCTGCTGAGTTTAAGCAGAAGTTCATCGACCGCTCGTCGGTACTGAAGGCCAGCTACGAAGACCATTTCATCGTCGACTGGAGTTATACGGGCAACTACTCCACCTACAATCAGCGCTATCCCGACCGCTCGTATCTGCAGTTCGCCTTGCGCGTTGAGACAGCCGGAAACGCCTTGTATGCGCTGAGCACGATGGCTAATCTGTACCGGAACGAAGACGGAGCGTACGTACTCTGGAAAATACCTTTTGCGCAATATGCCAAGGGAGACTTCAATATCACCTACCACGAGATCTTCTCGCCGAAGCATCAACTGGTTTACCACTTTGGTCTGGGAGTGGCGGTTCCGTACCTGAACGCCCAAACAGTGCCCTTTGAAAAACGTTATTTCGCCGGAGGAGCCAACGGTATACGTGGTTGGCAGGCCCGTACACTCGGACCGGGAACATTCCGTGGTACAGGCAGTACGATGGTCTATGACCTGCAGGCCGGAGATATACACTTGGATGCTAACCTCGAGTATCGCTTCAAGGTGATCTCGTTCCTGGAGTTGGCTGCTTTCCTCGATGCGGGAAACATATGGACCATTCGTGACTATGAGGCGCAGCCGGGCGGCGTATTCCTATGGGATCAGTTCTACAAACAGATAGCATGGAGTTACGGTATAGGTGTCCGTTTCGACTTGTCTCTCTTGATCTTCCGCATCGATTTCGGTGTCAAACTGCATGACCCGAGTCGTATAGCCGAAGGAAAACAGTGGCGTACGGCTCCCAACGGACTGAAATGGAAGGATGATATGACGTTCCACTTCGCCATCGGTTATCCGTTCTGAGAAATGGAAGAGTGAACGAGACATTAACGAGACATTAACGAGACGATAACGGGACGATAACGAAAAATTAATTCACTTGTTAAAGACACACATGATATCGGGAATAGTGGAGGCCGGATGTGACGAAGCCGGACGCGGACCACTGGCAGGCAGCGTGTTTGCCGCAGCGGTCATATTGGACCCGAACCGAATCAACGATATACCTGAGTTCGCGTGGCTCAACGACTCAAAACAACTGACCGAACACCAGCGATACGCCTTGCGGCCTGTTATCGAACGCGAAGCTGTCAGTTGGGCGGTGGTCGAGGTGACTGCAAAAGAAATAGACGAACGTAATATATTGCAGTGCTCGATACTGGGAATGCAGCGCGCGCTGGACAAACTGACCGTTCGACCGCAACATATACTCGTGGACGGCAACAAATGGAAACCCTATGTGCCCGAAGGTGAGGTGCTGGAGATTCCTGCCGACACGGTTGTTCACGGCGACGCCACCTATATGTCGATTGCGGCAGCCAGTGTGCTGGCGAAAACATACCGGGACGATTACATGTTGCGCCTGCATGGGGAATATCCGCAGTACGGATGGGCAGCCAACAAGGGCTATCCGACAGCCGAACACTATGCAGCGCTCAAGAAATACGGGCCGACGCCCTACCACAGAATGACATTTAACTTGAAGTTAGATTAATCCATTTACAATATTAACAACTAAAAATTTATTGTTATGAGTACAATCCAAAATGATGCCCTCGAGGCACAGACCCAAGGACAGCAGAAGGCTCGTCCTCGTCGTAAAATCGGTTGCCTGAGCGGCTGCCTGATTTTCTTTGTCGTGTATATCATCTGTAGTGCCGTAATCGGCTATTTCATGGGAGATATGCTCAATGCCTCCGGTGTCACTCTGAAGGATAAAACAGTATATCGTCTCGAACTGAAAGGAACCCTGGTAGAGCAGGCGCAAGAAGAAAATCCTTTTGCAGAACTGCTGAACCAAATGCCTTATGGCGACGCACCGGAGACAACCGTTGGTCTGGATCAGATACTGAGCAATATCCGTTTGGCCAAGACTGATGACAATATCCCGGGTATTTGGTTGGACGGCGGTACTTTGTCCACCGAACCGGCTTGCGCCAAGGCCATTCGTGACGCGCTGCTGGACTTCAAACAAAGCGGCAAGTGGATCATTGCTACTACCAAGAACTACACCACTACCAACTATTACATCGCTTCGGCGGCTGACCGTATTGCTATCGATCCTACCGGAATAGTTGCATGGAACGGTCTGTCTGCACAGAAGATGTACTTCGCCCGTATGTTTGAGAAGATCGGCGTTGAGATGCAGATCCTGAAGGTAGGTACCTTCAAGTCGGCCGTAGAACCGTATTTCCGTTCGAGCATGTCCGATGCAGACCGTCTGCAGACCGAGCAGTACCTGCAAGGTATCTGGAGCGAGTATAAGTCGGCTGTCAGCGCTTCGCGCAAACTGACTCCGGAGCAATTGGACGAACTGGCTGACCGCTATATGGGTCTCGAAGACGCAACCGAGGACCTGAAGGCTGGTCTGGTTGATACTATCATGTATAGACAAGACGTGGATTCGCTGTTGCGTATCTATACCGGCACCAAGGATTATCACGTGATGACCACTTCCAAACTGGCACAAGTGAAACGTCCGAAGAGCAAAGCAGAAAAGAAAGTGGCTGTCGTTTATCTGCAGGGTACTATCACCGAGGATTCGGGCGACGGTATTGTAAGCAAGGATGTTGTCAAGACGCTGAAGAAGATCGGCAAAGACGACAATGTGAAAGCGCTCGTTGTCCGTGTCAACAGTGGCGGTGGTTCGGCTGACGCCAGCGAACAAATCTGGCACGCAATCCAGAAACTGAAATCGGATACTTTCCCTGTTGTTGTTTCGATGGGCGGCATGGCTGCTTCCGGTGGATACTACATCTCCTGCGGCGCTGATTATATCTTTGCCGAACCGACTACCATTACCGGCTCGATCGGTATCTTCGGTACCGTACCGAATGTATCCAAATTGTTTGACAAGATCGGTCTGGATGTCGATGGCGTTTCCACCAATATACATTCGGATCTGGAAGTTCATTCTTTCTACAAAGGCATGAGTCCTGAGGAGCACCAGAAGTGGCAAGCGATGGTTGAGCGTGGCTACGACTTGTTCACCAACCGTTGCGCCGAAGGCCGCCATGTGGATCAGGAGTATATCAAGTCTATCGGCGAAGGCCGCGTATGGCTCGGTGACAAGGCTGTCGAACTGAAGCTGGTTGACCAGTTGGGTAATATCGACGATGCAATCGCTAAGGCTGTCGAATTGGCCGGTCTGGAAGATTACAAGATAGCGTATTATCCGGAGAAGAAAGATCCGATGGAGGAAATTCTCAAAGCCCTGGATCATTCTTCCGACGAAGAGAAACTGCTCATCAAGGTGCGCAATTTCTGCTCTCAACCGCGCATCATGGCTATGATGCCTGAGGTGAAGATTCAATAATCGACATGAATAGCAAACATTCCGTACTTAGCAACTTGCTGTTTATACCTCTGAGCGGGCTGTATACGTTAGGCGTGACTTTCCGTCACCTGTTGTATGACCAGCGTTTGCTGTTGTCCCATTCAGTCAGTGTGCCCACCATTTGTGTGGGCAACTTGGCTGTAGGGGGGACAGGTAAAACACCGATGGTGGAATACGTTGTTCGGCTCTTGTTGGACAACGGATTCCATCCTGCTGTTTTGTCGCGCGGGTACAAGCGCAAGACGCACGGCTTCGTACTGGCTGACGCTACTTCTACGGCTGCTGCTATCGGTGACGAAGCGATGCAGATGCACCGTAAGTTCCCCGAAGTGCCTGTGGCTGTGTGTGAACGACGTGTCCACGGCGTTCATCAGTTGCAGCGAACAATAAAGAACCTGGATGTGGTCATCCTGGATGACGCGTTCCAACATCGCGCCATTCGCTGCGGACTCTATGTGCTGATGACACCTTACGACAATCTGTATATCGATGACCACATGTTGCCGTGGGGCACCTTGCGCGACCTGCCTATCCGTGCTCTCAAGGCCGATGCTATCGTGGTGACCAAGTGTCCGTCCGACATGAAGCCGATTGACATGCGCGTGGTGGACAACCGCTTGCATCTGCCTACCTTCCAGTTGCTGCACTTTGCCAGTCTGGAACAGCCGCAGATGGAGCAGGAAGGACAACCGCTGGTGATTACCGGTATTGCGCAGCCCAAGTACATGATGGAACATGTACGAAAATACTATCCGAAAGCCGAACTGATGGCCTTCTCCGACCATCATAACTTCACGGAGAAGGATATTGATACTATCATACAACGTGCCGCTAAGTTTGATTTTGTGCTGACCACAGAGAAGGATCTGCAGCGCCTGCGTCTCACTCCGCTCAATGAACGTCTGGCTGCGCAAAACAAACGATTGATAGCGTTGCCTACCACAATGCGTTTTTTGACCGACCATATCGCTTTTGACAGACAAATACTCACTTACGTTCGTGAGAATTGCAGAAAATGAACTTTTTGACACTCATACGCCGATTCGTGCCGCCCTACAAGGGTCACATGGCATTGAACATATTCTTCAACCTGTTGTCCACAGTGTTGTCGCTCTTCTCCTTTGCGGCAATCATACCGGTGCTGCGTATCCTCTTCGGCCTTACTTCGGCTGAGGCTACGCCGGTTGACATGGGCGAGGTCAGCGGTTTGCAACAAACAGTGGCTGCATTGCGTACCAACATGTACAGTGCGCTCAACGAGCAGATTGCCCAGCATGGCGCAGGCTATGTGTTGATGCTGTTGGGCTTGTTCCTTGTGGTTATGACCGGACTGAAATGTGGTGTGGCATGGTTGGCCAACTATTACATGGTGCCGATTCGTACCGGCGTACTGCGCGACTTGCGGAAACAGTTGTACGACAAGGTATTGTCCCTACCGATGGGCTATTTCACCGAGGCGCGACGCGGAGACATCATATCGCGTATGACCAACGATGTGAGCGAAGTGGAAGCATCCATCATGTCGGC
>JAEEHO010000189.1 GCA_016280845.1 Paludibacteraceae bacterium
GGATTCGCCACTGTCCGGCAGTTTGAAGTCTTCTGATTTTTCAGTATCTCTAAGCCAAAGCGTTGTTTTGCCCGTTTCGTTTGCAGAAAAGCGCCGTATCTCTTCGCTAATCGCCGAGAGCAGTTCATCTTGTGCCAACGTGGAATCATGGAAAATGTAACTTTCTTCCTTTTCTTCATCATGGTGGACTGTAACTTCACCCGCTTGCGCCAAGCCGTTCTCCAAAAGATACCGAATGATGCTCATCGTTCTTTCGACCGCTGCATCGTCAGAAACCCCACGTCCTTTCGTGACCTTCCGGACTATCAGATAGGCTTCTGACAATTTCAACCAGTCGCCCCCCCACACCGCCCAAGCCGCGCCACATGCAGCGCAACAGGAATTCGACCAACTGCAAATCATCGTCCATCCACCGAGGATACTCGCCAGCATCGAGGTATTTAGAATATAAATATGAGTTGCGGATGCGCTTGCTATTCATCATGTCCGTAGCCTTCATCCGCGAAAGCGGATGAAGGAGCGAATGCTGACGCCGTTCAAGCCTCCGCAGCCGGTCTGAACCGCAATGATACTCGGTCAGTGCTATTTTGTCTTTGGTGTTTCGAAACCGATGAACAAGAACAATGGTCCTGAAATGATCAACACCCCTGGCATATCCCTTCTTGACAAGATAATACATCAACCATTTCACTGCATCTTCCAATCCACGACTCTTTCCTCGCGAAAAGCAAGAGTCACCGGGAAAGAAGTCCACACCTAGGGAGATGCCACCATTAGGCCATATTATGCGCTCAGCCCATACGGACTCTACATCGCAGCCCTTTGACCGCCAGAAGGCCATTAGTTTCTTCGGCAGGTCGTTCTCTATTTCGTAATCTGAAGGCAGCGTCTCGTCTGAATGATGCTTTGCGGGTCCAATGCACTTCCTGCTCCCGAGAAACACCACGACGCAAAAAATTGCGCTACCAATTTTTAACAATGGTATCAGAATATCATCCATGTCAACCTCGCTTCCGAAATACTAGAGTCCTGATTTCACGGGGCTGTATCGTGAGCTAAGACGGATGATGTTTCCGATTCTAGCCATTTCCGGCATTCATCAAGCACAACGGTACAATGCCTCTTGTCATAATGCGACGCAGGATCCGTTGCCCATGCGTCTTCGGGCCAGGGCGAATAGACGCCCGTGCCACGCCACCCTACGAACAGTGTCGTCCACTTGCAGGTGAACAGCTTTCTTAATATCTCAAACGTTGTCATGGCTTAATATTTCTGGAACTACTGCCTTTCCCCTTGGCGGTCCGGATACATGTTCCCGAGACAATTAGACTAACCCGAAACATACATGCCAACAGACACCAGGCAATGCTTGCCAACACAATTGCATGAACACAATCCACAAAGTCCAACTGATATAGGGAGAACACGACACCGGTCAACACCAGGCCGTAGCACAGCCAGATCCAGCTTGGACTGCCTGTATATTTGCCATGCGCCAACTTATGCCTTATCTCATATCGAACGGCGAGGACAATCCTAACCGGCATCATGAATAACGGATAGACCGACACGACTAGGATCGTGCCGGACAGCACCTTAACCAGCAACGCGATTATTAACTCGACATTCATGATGCCAGCTGTCCATTCCTGATTTTGCGATAGCGTTTGATCTCAAAGATGAGATACCATGCTCCGACGGACAAAAAGACCACACAGCCTAACAAGCTGCCTGCGAGTTTCAACAGCTTGACAAACCCGACGATGCTGAATTCCAGTTTGCCAAACGCACCGAACACCAGCTTTAGAAAACCGCATATCCACGGAAACATGCAAAGCACCATGCAACAACATATCTTTGCGAAGCGTCCATAATCGGCATAGCTATAGTCCGCCTCCGAATCACGCTCGGCCCATAGCGGCAACAGGACGCTATACATAAGAACAGCAATCTTAACTCCTGTAAATATTAAAAATGGGGTACTAATCAGACAGAGCCAATATACCAGGGCGTCGGGGTTCTTCAATATCTGAATCATAGCGTCTGCAATCTCCTTGGTCTTGTTAGCGTCATTATTTGCATAATAGCCAAACGGCAAGATCGTAGCACAAGAGACATGCCGCCAGTATTGTGGTTAAACGTGCGTCCTCCTTGACGCCTGCAATGTACAGCGCTGCAACCCACACAAAGGCCAACGCCGGCTTCCGTTCGTGTGAAATAACCCCTCCAGACACAATAAGCATACAGACAAATATGCTGACAATGCAAATGCGAATGCGTCGTTCTCGTTTCATCGAAACATCTCCAATGTCGCAGAAATCGCAGCGTTAATCCTAAACCCAGCACGCACACCGAAAGACCAACCAGTTGCGGCGGCGCCAATAACACCAGAGGCCTTTGATACTGCCTGCAAACACGCCCTTCCTGTCGCCGTCCTAGCGGCCATTTGCGCTCCGCGATTAGCAGCAGCTTGTTTTTGAAAAATATTGCCTTCGCAAAGGGCCCCTGCCAACTGTCCCCTTGCGATTTGATCTTCTGCGGCGGCATCAACGGCCGACACAAGCAGATCAGTAGTAACGCCAATCGCGGCCGAAGACAAACCCCAGTAGCCCAAAGAGTCGCTGACATCTAGCCCAAAGGGTTTTGCCCATTCATCGTTCAGTCCTTTTAAGGATCGGTCATAATTATTCAGCCATTCACAGAGAATCGACCGCCAATCAAGTCCGCATGGATCAGCGGCCAAGAGCAGCGCGTTCCCGCAGTAGCGGTACCAGTTGACGTCGCCGCTGGAAAGGCCAATTGGGTCGCGAGAGATGAAGCGCCCGATCATCGGCGAATAGTACCTCGCCCTCATGAAGAGAAGCCCCGTCGCGGCATCGCGCTCTACGCCGTACATGCCGACGTAGCCGTATGCCGGCATGCTGCCGCTCGTGCGGCGTACCGCGCCGTACGCGCCGTAGTCCGCGCTCGCGACAACCGCACCTCCGGCGTCGGTGACGAGCCGCACGGATCCTAGTACATCGCCGTGGAAGTAGCGACTGCCCGCTGCCGTCGTCTCTCCGACGACTACCCCGCCAAGGAGGAGGTTGCGCCGCGTCACCTCTCCAGACTCATTGTACTCCGCCGCGACGCTGGAGAGAGCCCCGATGCTGTAGAGCCTTTCCGTGATGATGCAGTTGGAATCAACCCGCGTGCGATTGCCGAATACGTAACGAGTCCCCGAAACGCGTCTTCCGATGCGCCTCCGAGTACGCCCCGATTCAATATCTCGCAATCTTCGCATATGCGTATTATACCACGTTCATCTTCGGGCAGTCTTCCCAAGTCTGGTAGATCTGTGGTTTGAAAAGGTAAATATGGTTTTGGGGAACGTTTAGTTCTTCAAAATACATTGATTCTCCTTGCATGTGATTGGTGTTGGGCATAATATCTCCCTGCTATCATCCCCTAGGGGATGACCCTCGTTTAGTTCTGCA
>JAEEHO010000017.1 GCA_016280845.1 Paludibacteraceae bacterium
CGCGATGATCTGCAGTTCTATCTGCAGGACTACGCGTTAGAGCAAGACACATTGCCGACATATTACAGCTACGGTCATCGCCATGTGACACAATGGATAACATCTGTTTCCAATCTGTCGCTGGCGGACCCGTCGCTGCATATATTGACAAAAGACAAGGTTTTCAAGATGCGTGTACGTCCTATACTCGGTATGGATCTCTATGCAGGCGAAAAAGGACTGCTGACGCACCGTTGGTACGGCGCTGAGGTTCAGATGGATATTGCGCACCACCTGTCTATTTGGGGATCTATCCGCGACAACAGTTGGAAGGGAACCGGCTTGCTCAAAGATGCATACTACCCGACCGATGCTGCCAAGAGGCACGGCGCACGTATCACCCAGCCGGGCTATCTGAACAACCTACCCGGTGTGCAATACAAGGAAGCAACCTACGGAGGCGATTTTTCTGACTCGCGTGGCGGTATTGCGCTCTATACATGGTGGGGATCGATTGGCATACAACGCGAACGAATCCAATGGGGCGATGCGCAACATTGTTCCAACATTCTCTCGGCGCACAATCCTGCTGTGCCGATGGTGACACTCCAACTGACGCCGTGCAAGTGGTTTCAGTTCGACTATTTCCATGCATGGCTAGTAAGCAACGTGCTCGACTCAACCAACTACTATACAGAGACTTACGAAGAAGGTACAACCAAAATAAACTATCGTCCGTACAACAAGTTTATGGCGGCGAATATGTTCACCTTCATTCCATGCAAATACGTACAGTTCTCTTTCGGAAACTCCATTGTATATGCCGAGCGCAATGTGCAAGCAGCATACTTTATCCCTATAGCGTTCTATAAGTCGCTAGACCACTTGTTAACCAAGGGCGTCAATTCGGAAAACCAGAACTCGCAAGCCTTTGCGTCAATCTCGATCAGACCGACCGACCATTTGCGCTTGTACGGTTCGTTTTTTCTCGATGAATTCAAACTTAGTCGTCTCAAGAAGTCCAATCCGGAGAGCAACCCTATTTCTTATCTGGTTGGTTTCAACTGGAGCGGTTGGCCCGTGCGCGGTTTGAGCCTGCGTGGCGAGTTTATGCGCTCATACATAGCTAGTTACACCCACTCTATTGCTGTGCTCGATTATACATCCAACACATACAATATGGGCCACTACATGCGTGACAATGCACAATCTATCTTCGTACAACTGGCATATCGTCCTGTACGCAGTTTGCGATTGACGCTGGATTACACACACGACACCAAATACAATGCGTTTGACTACGTGCGCCATAACATCAGCGAAATAATCGCACAAAAACCATTCAACGAGAAGATTTGGCAAAATGACGAAATCAACTTCCGCGCTGTGTACGAGGTATTTAACAACTGCTATGCGCACGTGGATTTTACCTATAACAACGCGCGCGCGTTTGCTCCTTCTTCTACACGCGTAGCCGGCGAAGATCGCGGATGGAATGCTGACGGCACATCTCGAGAACTGAGCGGAGAAAACTTGGAATCCTATTATTTGAACAAGTTCTCTCCTGTTTATTTCCAAGGTCGAAACTTCTACGTCACCTGTGGCCTCAGTTTCGGCTTTTAAAACAAAAAACAACATTCATTTATAATTGTTCTATTAATGAAAAAGATTTTCTCTATCCTTGCGGTAGCTTGTTTGTCTATGAACATCTTCGCTACCACATTTACGTTTGACGCCGATGGCACACAAACACAAACAATCGATGGTATAACCGTTACTTTGAGCAAAGCAAAAGGCAATAACCCGCCTACATATTTGGATAATGGCTATACAAATCTCATGCGTCTTTATGGACAAAACACCATTAAAGTAACCGGTGAGAACTTAACAAATATCCAGATTCTGTTCTCAAAAACAGGTAAGGCTTACGCCGACATCACAGCTTCTACCGGTACGTACAAAAAAGGAACTACGCCAACGGCAGAAAAAGAGCAATCAATTGATACTTGGACTGGTAATGCTTCTTCTGTCACATTTACGTTAGGCAAATCCGGCCAACGTCATATCATTAAATTGGTTGTAAATGGCGAGCCTATTGTTATCGGTTCGGATACGACCGAAAACACAGCGCTTGATTCGACCTTTGTATATGCCGAGCCGACGGCTGTTATTGTGCCGGATACGACATTGTACAAACAAGAATATACCTTTGTTCAGAACAATATCCGTGTATCTTGCACAAAAGGTTCTATTCTCAATAACGATTCCGATTATTTTTTCAATTGCAACGCAAACGAGAAAATCACCTTCGAAGCAACCAAGCCTATCAAGGGAATTGTTATCAACGGCTATGTTCGCAAGGCTTTTTCTGCTACCGCAGATAAAGGCACCATTGAATATTGCAGTCCGGAGGATAACGATTGGGAAGGAGATCCTGTAGTTATTGTTACCAACATTAACTCGACGGCAATAACTATCTCGTGCGTCAAGCAACTTCGTTGCTACGCAGTTCGTCTCTATTTCGATGCCAACCCGACAGACGAACTGGATTGCGGAAACAATGGTGGTGGAGGAGAAGGCGAAATCTTCAACTTAACATTCGATGCTGCAGACGCAGTATATGAGACGGAACTGACTGAATTATACAACGAAACCAATTATAGTATATATCTCTATAATCAAGCGTCTCCGGATTATCCGTATTTGACGTTGGACCTGTTCCCTACTTCGACTGGTGATCTAACCGGAACGTACAATTCGGAGGACGGTTCGCTCGGAGAGACAACATGGTACAACTACGGCGAAAGCGAATTGGATCGTGTTTGGCTTTATTATGACGGCGCAGTAGCGATTACCAAGAATGGCGAAAACTATTCCATTAGCGGATATATCACTTGCGACGACAACAATACCTACAATTTCATTTTCACCGGAGAAATGCCGTTCTATACCGATCTGGAGTATTATGACGATGACGAAGCCATTGAAACAGCATATCCGCCGTTGAATCCAGCGGGTAAGATGCACGATATTCTGGGTCGCCCTGTTGGAAAAGGCTACCGCGGTATAGTTATCCAAGACGGGAAGAAATACTTAGTACGCTAAGCGCATTTGGCGATAGTCGCGACGAGCGGTGAAGACCGCTTTCGCGCTACCCGCTTTGCCTTGCAAAAGGAAATACAGCGCTGCCGCGTAATCCAAGAAGAAACGAACGAACAGTACCCCATACGGGTGCTGTTTGTTTTTGTAGATCATCAATAGATTGTTGCGGAAATTGAGATATGTCTTTCGCGGATTGTCATAGCTGAGTGCTCCGCCGCCCAAATGATAAACAACGGCTTGTGGCACACACATCAGTTTCCATCCTGCGCGACGTATACGCCAGCAGAGATCTATCTCTTCCATATGTGCGAAGAACGCAGCATCCAGGCCGCCTACCTCTTTGTATATCTTTGTACGCACGCACATACAAGCGCCACTGGTCCAATCGACTTCCACGATACTATCATATTGTCCGTTATCCTGCTCTACACCACGGAAATTGCGGCCACGACAATAGGGGTACCCCAGCGCATTCAGATAGCCTCCGGCTGCGCCGGCATGCTCGAAACTAGACTTGTCCAGCCAGCTGCGTATTTTCGGTTGCACAGCTGCCACTTCGGGATGTGCATCCATATATGTGAGCAAAGTGTCGAGCCAACCGTCTGTCACTTCTACATCCGAATTGAGTAATACAACGTAATCGCTATCTACTTGATCTATAGCGCGGTTGTATCCTTCGGCAAAGCCGTAGTTTTTGTCCAGAACAATGGTCTTTACGCCGGGGAACTCTTCACGCAACACCTTCATACTATCATCGGTGCTGCCATTGTCAGCCACGATGATTTCGGTTTCTTTTTCGTTTCTCGTCCCTTCGCTATTCGCATTTACTACCGAAGGAAGGTATCGCCGAAGCATCTCCGCTCCGTTCCAGTTCAATATGATTACACTACACTTCATCCTTTCACCTTTCAGTTTTCACCTTTCCTGCCCCATTTCCATCTATTGTGTGTCCAGAGCCATAACTCGGGCTGATCCTTGATATTCTGCTCCAGAATAGAGGCGTACGC
>JAEEHO010000190.1 GCA_016280845.1 Paludibacteraceae bacterium
GTATAAAACACGAGATTACGTGACAGTATACAGTGCCGACAGGCTGAAAGGAGAACAGGCAATGAAACACATCCCCGAAATCAACGAACACCTTTACCTTTACACTCCGTGCTCCAATTACTGGGTGTCCTCTGTCAGGAATCCTTACACGGTCGAGTCCGTCAAGGGCAATGTGTGCGTCATCCGCGCTGCGCGTCCGGTCTTCAACGGCCCACAGTACTACGATTCGCTTCCCGACTACATCGAGGACGACCCGAACGGTCGCAAGATGACCTTGCGGTGGAGCGAGAAGAAGCAGAGATGGCAGGAGTCACCCGCGAGCAGCTACCCGCGAGTCGCGGTCTTTGGCGACTGGGACTATGCCCCGTATCTGAACTGAACAAAGGAGAACGACATGAAGCCCATCAACATTAAGAGCACCATGACGCTTTACGGCGACTGGGTAAAGGCAAGAAAGCGCGAACTCGAAAACTGGAGATACTACCACGACGATGACCGCGTGGCAAAGGACGAGGAGCTGACCGCAGAACGCTACGATCTCATTCTTTCTGACAAGGGATACCTTTCGCTTGCCAGTAAGCTGGCAGAGGTGCAGGAACGCGCGAAAGCGCGCCTGATAAGTGCCGATCGAATTCTTCTCACGCTGACCGATGTCGAGGAGACGCTTGACATCCCGAAGAAAGACATGAACGGCATCACCGTCACCATCGACGATAACGCGCAGTCATTCCCTAATGCCTACAAGGGAATTCCGGAAAGCACGAGGTTCACCGCGACCTACAAGAACGGGTGGCGTGTGACCGAAATCTGCCGCGCGCCTACTTGCTCAAGGTCGCGTCGCGTCGTCGTTGAACACACCGACGAGTCCCGTGCTGCGCTCATCAACCGCTTCACGGCATGGGAGTAAATCGAAAGCGGAAAGAGAAAGGAGAACATTTTATGTCTGCGAATGTTGAAACCATGATGTATGTGAGAGAAAAGCCTTGGCACGGAATCGGAACGATGGTCGCCGAAGCGCCCACGAGCGCCGACGCGCTCAGGCTTTCCGGACTTGATTGGTCGGTCAATCAGGAAGACCTTTTTACCGTCACGCAAAAGGTCAGCGGTTACAAGGCAAACGTCAGGTCGAGCGACGGCGCGGTGCTTGGCGTGGTGAGCGACCGCTACCGAATCTGCCAGAACACGGACGCTTTCGCGTTCACGGACAACCTCATCGGCGGAGATGTCCGCTATGAAACCGCAGGGAGCTTGCAGGGCGGCAAGCGCATCTGGCTCTTGGCAAAACTCCCCGACACGCAGATTCTTGGGGATAAGACGGAGCCATACCTCTGCTTTACGAACACGCACGACGGCAGCGGCGCGATTCGCGCCATCATGACGCCGATTCGTGTAGTGTGCAACAACACGCTGAACATTGCGCTAGGCGGCGCGAAGAGGGCGTGGTCAGCGCGCCACACGGGCGACCTCGATGCCAAGCTTGGCGAAGCCCACCGATGCCTTGACATGGCTGGCGAGTACATGGACGCGCTTGCAGTCGCAGCGGACAAGCTCGCGAACACGACGGTTACGGACGAGCGCATTCAGCAGATTCTTTCCGAGATGTTCCCCTTGGAAGAGGACGCAAGCGACCGTGAAAAGAGCAAGGTGAAGCAGATCAAGGACGAGTACATGGTCTGCTACTTCATGCCGGACATCGCAAAATTCAAGGGGACTGAGTGGGGAGCTGTCAATGCAATGGCGGACATGGTTGGTCACAACTATCCGCACCGGAACACAAAGAACTACCGTGAGAACAACTGGGGTCGCATCATGGACGATCACGCCATGATGGACAAGCTGATGACGCTCTTGGCGGTCAATGTCTGAACACGATGGGGAGGGCTTCGGCTCTCCCCTTTTGCTTTGAAAGGAGTATGAACATGAACACCTCTGTCCTCTACTACTGGTACGACCATCTGCTTCTCCGTGAGAACGGGGATGCCGAAAATGTCACTGATGCCATCAACCGACACGACTTCGATGCGTTCAAGCGAATCCGCGACAAGTACCAGCCGAACAAGAATGGTTGGGTCTACTTCCCCGACACCGCTTCGGTCTGGAACGAGGACACTGGCGAACTCATCGGGCAGATCGACATCAACGAGCCGGAGAACTTCGCGAGAATCACTTTCAACGAGTACGAATGCGGCTGAAAGGAGAACACCATGTACGACATCAACACGATTACCCTGCTTTATCCGAACGGGGCGTGCGGCGCGCTGTCCAACATTTGCCACGGCAACGGCGTGAACAAGTACGCCACGGTGCAGGACTTGCAGGACGCAGTCGAGGACAGCCAAAACTCCACACACTTGGTCATGAAGCTGTCTGACCTTGACCTCATCGGAATGGACGACATCATCATTGACCGCGACACGGCAGAGTATACCAGGGTCAGAGGACACGACTGTTTTGGGAACATCAACATCATCAAAATCATGAAAAAGAAGAGAAAATTATGTACACTTATGGGATGAAATCGCGCGGCTTCTCGCCTGGTTGTCAACCGATGGACGGGCTTGTGGACTGGCGCGACGATGACAACTCCTGCTTTTTCAGCGTCCTAACCTACAACAGACAACTCACAAAAGAGGAACAGGAACAGTACGAACTAATCCCCCTCTGTTTCAATGAAAGGAGAAAAGACAATGATTAACTGGGACTTCTACCACGAGTTTGACTGGGCAGATGACAAGTATCTCCCCACGCGCGGCGAGGGTGACACAATGGCATCCCAGACAGTTACCGCTATCGCAAAGCTTGTTCATAAGTGGTACAACGACGGGGATGTGTTTGACAACACGCACGGCATGACCGGATGGTGCAACGACCTTTCCAGTTACGCGAACTGGCTGTACACGAACATCCCCTGCGCGGATTTCTATCTGAGGCGCATTAAGGACTGCAAAACATACGAACAGTATGCGCAGCTTCTCGCCGACCTTACCTCCGCGATTGAGACGGAAGAGTATCTGTCGGAGCTTGCCAAGCACGAAAAGGTCGGTAGCATCTACAAATGCGACGGGCCGTACAAGTTCAAAGTTGTGGACGATGAAGACGATGAGGACGACGAGGACCGCTGCGTGTACTAGACACGCATACTACAACGAAAGAGAGGAGTAACAGCATGAGCAGGATGCCTTTTCAAAACAGCAATTACAACCTCCTGACAGAGGTCGAGTTTCCTGTCCACAACCCGAACATGGACTCCGAGTTTACCACGCTCTACATCTTCGACATTTCTGACGAGAAAGCGGCTGAACTTGAAGATGCGTTTGACGACTATGTTCTCAAGTGCATGGTGAGAGAAGACCTCGACATCTGGGATGACAACAACCCTCCACCTGGCAAACCGTACCACCGCTTCCGTGTGGAGATGCCTGAACCGAACATCGTCTATCTGTACGACACAGTAGCGCTCAATGTTTGAGAGGGGGGAACACAATTGGCAGCGTTGGCTGGTGAGCGAATGAACGATTTTGAGCGCGACAAAAAGAATAACTATCCCGTCATTTCCTACCTCAAGACGGGGGCGCGAATCCAATACAAGGACACGGTCGTTGACCTGGTCGAGTGGAGATGCCCTGATTGCTGTCACCGCTGGTGGGAGTACTCTGACGCAGGAGAGTACCCTGAGTGTTGCCCTCTCTGCGGCTACCGATTCAACGATTAAGGTTTTCCCTTGACTAAGCCAAACAAAAAAACTATAATCAAAATAATATGGAACACAAGAAGGAGATTGAGCAAATGGACTTTAATAAGATTGTCGACGAAAACGAGCATTTCCTTGGCACAAAGCTGAACGCAGAGAAGAAGAACAGGCTGAACAGCCTTTTTGCCGTCTGCGACGCAATCGGAAAGCTGGACCATGGCATCATCTTTGAGGCGATGCCGTTCACTGAGAGAAGCAGAAATGGAATGGCAATCCTGCGTATACCGTGCCTCGGTTTTTACCCAGATGGGCCTGCGCGTGCGTACATTGCAAAAGCCCTTGAACTCGCGGACGACTTCGGCACGAGCGTCGCAGAGAACAAGATCATTCTTTCATTCGGTATCCGCGATATGTGGGACGAATGGGCATACACGAACGACGACGAGCACAAGGGCGAGTACGTCGGGCATTTGAAAATTGTGAAGTGAGAAAGGTGCAAAAACATGGAAAGCATTATGAGCGAAGAACTTCTTCAGCACATCAGCGAGTGCTATGGAACAGAGTGCTGGGAACGTCTGACGGGGATCATATGGAACGGCAACACTGGATACGACCTCTGGCTTTTCCAGCGGGACGTGGAGTATGATGGCAAGAACTACCGCTGCACTGTCATCCGGCGGGAATGGTACGACCACGAGGTTAGCGACGTGGACGTTGACTACAGCGAATGCATCTTTGCAGAAGCGTTTGTAATTTGAGAAAGGAGAACGAAAATGGACAAGTACGAGTTTCTTGGCATCATGGCTGAACTCATCGCGAACAACAGCGGGATCGAGGGGGAGGACGACGACGCCATTCTTCTTCCTGGCGTTGAGGACGTGATGGAGAACACCTCCGGCGACGGCACGGAAGACGTGACAGTCCTCTTTGAGGACGGCACGGTCATTAAGCTGACCGCCGAAGAGTCGCACGAGGAGGTACTCGGCGATGACGTATGAGGAATACAAGGCGCTCAAGGGCAAGTCCGGTCCTGAGTTCATCAACGCCTCGCGGGAACATCCTGAGTTTATGAAGCGACTACAGGACGAACAGAACAAGGAAGTCCTCGATGACTTCGACCTCAAGTGCGCGCTCCGCTACCTCGCGGACGCGAACGACAACCACTACGGGAACAAGCAGCTTCTGGAGCAGGCGCGCGCCCTGTTCGTCTCGTTCTGCATCCTGAACTCCGTGGACGCGCACACCCCGCTGTGGAACACGATCCTCGACCGATTCGTGAGCGTCTGCAAGCCGGATGACAGGGACGAGTTTATCCGCTACATGAGCGAGTACGCCGAGCTGATATACTGAACAGCGAAAATCCCCTTGCACCGCCAATTATACTGAAAAAAGAAATGTGAAAACCACACTTTCCAGCCGCATCCCATTGCAACGGCCGTTCGATTTTGCTATACTGTACACGACAACAGAAGCGAGGACTGCAAGCCTCGCCGTACAGTAGCAACGAAGTCGGCGTTGCGGCTTTACTTTAGCTATTTCGCCCTTGCAGGGGCGTATAGTGGGGAGAAATCCCCTTGCCGTTCTTTGCCGACTTCAAAGGGCGGCAAAAATACAGCAATGTCCCGTCCGTGCTATATGTGCGGACGGGATTTTTGTATGCAAAGGGGATTTGAATATGAAAAGGAACTTAGACCTAAACTCAAAGCCAAACAGGTCTGGAGTTATGATTTACTTCGAGGACTTTGATGCCACTGCAGAAATGCTGACAGACGAACAGCTCGGCAAATTTTTCCGCGCGGTCGTTGACTATGCCCGTGACGGTGTTTGGATCAATGACGATGCCGATGCCGCAATAAAGTCAATGCTCCGTTTTTGGAAGCACAAGATTGACCGCGACGGCGAAAAGTATGCGAAATCCTGGTATCACGGGAAATATATGAACTATGTTCAGGGACTTGAAGAAGGTGAAAAGAAAATGCCTGAAAGAGAGTGGGTGGAAGAATTCAAGAAGCAGCAACTCCTGTCAGGTTCCTACCAGGAGCTAATAGGTGCTGGCAGTTCCTGTCGGTTCCCAAAGGCAATAGCAACAGCAAAGGCAATAGCAACGGCAGAGGAAAAGGGATGCAAGGGGAAGGGAGATTTCACCGCTGACGATGATGAAAAACCTTTCTGAAACCGCCTTGCCGAACAACGTATAATCGAAACGAAAGGAGTGAACAACAGTTGAAAGAGTACGAAGCCGACATCCTGCTCACTACCGGCGAAAGGAAAACGCTTGTTGTTTTTGCGAACAGTCCCAATGCTGCTATTCTTCGTTTTGGCTGCATAATTCCAGAGGGCGCAGTCGTGATATCGTGCCGTCAAATCATTGGTCGAGGAACGCAAGAAAGCAGCATAGAACGGAGGGAACAGCCATGAAAGCAATCCTTATTAGCATCCAGCCGAAATGGTGCAAATTGATCGCATCGGGCGAGAAAAAAATTGAACTCCGCAAAACGAAGCCGAATATGATGCTGCCGTTCAAGTGCTACATCTACGAAGCAAAAGGCAGAACGTGGCAGAACAAGAACGAGCCAAAGATGCAGGAAGGTCGTGGCGCGGTTATTGGAGAGTTTGTCTGCTACAACATCGTACCGATTGAAGTTCTTCCGCACGGTAGCATAAGAAACTGGATGCTCTATAGTCTTGCAGAATCGTGCGTCCCGTACGAGGAAATGGCAAAATACATTGGCTATGACAATACAGGATATGGATGGAAAATCGCCGAGCTGAAAATCTACGATAAGCCGGAGCCGTTGATCGATTTCAAGCGGTGGAACAGGACAGAAGAAAATGCTCCGTGCGCTCACGTCCCGTCGCTTTACCCCCCGTGCAAAGAGTGCAAGGAGTGCAACTTGAAGCGCCCACCGCAGTCATGGTGCTATGTGGAGGTGTGAACAAACGTAGCTTGCACATTGTGCTACAATCGAAACGGCGGAGGAAATAAACATGAACGACAGTTTACAGAAGCGAACGATTCGCGCACATATAACATTTTCAATGGAATTACCGGCAGAATGGAGTGACGCTGACATCTGGTTTTATCTGAACGAGAGCAGCTGGTGTGCAAGCAACGTCCTTCCGATATTGGAGAAGATGGACGAAGAACACGGTTGCCTGTGCAACTACTGCGAGTTTGAGGTAATAAACGAAGACGAACAGGAGGTTGAGCAGCCATGAACGGATTCCAGCCAAAAGGAACACGCTTGCCGCCTGAACCACCGGTGAACACCAATCCAGACAGCCTCGCCCTACTCCAGCGCCTTGAAAGCACCTATGGCGGATGGTTTGACTTTACTCTGGCGCGAGGGAACGGCAAAACATATATTCACATGCGCATGAGCATTGAATACGGAGTCGCGCACGACTTTATGCGAAGGATCAAAAACGGTGAACACCTGACCGAACAGGACTTTGAACAAGCATTGAAAGAGGAGCTTGAAGCAATCAATTCCATCATGGGATGGAGGTACTGAACAGTCATGGAAGATAGTCTTGCAATTGGATATGACCGCTCGGAACAGAACGACATATCGACGCTGACGGTCGTAAGGGTACGCGCTGGGAGCGTGTGCGTCATAAAGAGCGTGTACGGTGAGGAAGCAGAACGGATATACAAAGAACTGACGGAGGAATAAGATGGAATGGATTAGCGTAAAGGAACGGATGCCGGATATGGTTATCAATATAGACGGTTGCTGGTGTACGAAGCGAAAGCACCTTGTTTGCAATGCCGAAGAAAGAACCGTCCACTTGTGCTACTGTATACGGCAGCTCAAAGACCTTGGAGACTGCATTTCCTCAATCGACCGCTGGTACGACCAGACTGGCGATTTAATTGACGTAACGCACTGGATGGCAATCCCAGAATTGCCAAAGGAGTAATGTCAATGAACATTAAATTGTCTGCGCGCGAGATTGACGCCATCATAAGCTGCATTGGTTATGTGTTAGACCATGCAGCAGAACAGGGCTATAGCTACCCATATCTTTTGACGCTTTATGGAAAGTTAATTGACATACAGGATGCGTGCATGAACTGAGTGTAGAAAGAGCGAACGGCTGCGGAGCGATAGAAATGGAGTGAGATAGGGTGGCAGTTTATTATGATTTGCCAAACGGTGAACGGTTGCAAATCCGAAAAGACCTTTCTGGTAAAAAGATAGGTATGCTTTTGGTTGTTGCGCCGTCTGGGAAAGGAGCAACAGGAACAGTTTGGAAATGTCTTTGCGATTGTGGGAAAATAGTCGAAAGAACATCATCAAACTTGCTTAACGTCGAAAATAAATATCCCAAAAATTGCGGGTGTTTAATAGAACAGTCGAAAACTCACGAGAAGAAAACAAGGCTTCACTCGATTTGGTCTGGTATGAAAGACCGTTGCTACAGAAAAGGTCATCCTGCATATTACCGTTATGGCGGCAGAGGAATTTACGTTTGCGATGAATGGAAAAATGACTTTTTGTCATTTAAGTCATGGGCATTATCCAACGGATATTCCGATAGCTTGACAATAGATAGGATTGACAACGAGAAAGGCTATAGCCCGGAAAATTGCCGATGGGTAGATATGAAAACTCAATGTAACAACACGGGCAGAAATCACTATTTAACATTAAACGGTGAAACAAAGACAATGACAGAATGGTCAAGGGAAACAGGAATAGGCTATTCTGCCATTAAAAGCCGTCTGAAACGAGGATGGAGCGTAAAAGATGCGTTGACAATGGAGGTGAAGTCAACTTGATTTACTTTGATTCGGCAGCGTCTACCAAGCCAATTCAACCCGCTTTAGACGCAATGAACTCAGTCTTGCGCGAAACATGGGCGAACCCGAACAGCTCACACGCCGCTGGACAAGCGGCAAGAGAAATCCTTGAACAGTCAAAAGAAAAGATGCTCCGCTTGCTCGGCGCGTCAAAAGGCGACCAGATCATCTTCACGTCCGGCGCGTCAGAAGCGGCGGCACTTGCTATCAAGTCGATGGAGGACAACTGCACCGTTGTCGGGTTGAACAATATCGACCACCATTGCGTGACGGAATACCCGCTTGCGCCGATGGAAGGCGAAAAGCCTTATCCTTACGGTCTTGCGTACATGAAATTTCAAAACGAAGTCGGCTCCATCCTTCCAGACCCAGATTTACCTAAAGATGCGCTCTGGGCTTGCGACATTACGGCGGGTGTCGGTCACGACCCGTTCGCGTTCAAAGATCATCTGAGAATGACCTACGCTTTCGGTGACGCGATGAAGTTTGGCGGAATCCCCAGCTGTGGTTTCCTGCTCGTTAAGAAAGGTGCTCCCCTATCGCAGATGATTTACGGAGCGCCGAACAGAGGCGGCACTCCCCCCGTCGCACTGATTGCGGCAATGGCGGCAGCGCTTGAATGGCACATTGAACACATGGCGGAGAACACGAAACATATCTGGGACTGCTCCGATGCGCTCTACGATGGGATTGAACGTCGTGTGTCCGATTTTCGGCTAAACATCACTACGAATCGTCTCCCCCACATCATCAACGTCAGCTTCGACGGTGTGGACGGGAAAACGCTCGCCCTGCTCTGCTCGAAGCGCGGCGTGATGATAAGCGCCGGAGCCGCCTGCACAAGCGGAGACAACGCGCCATCTCACGTCCTGATGGCAATGTACCACGACGAGGCAAGAGCCAGAAGCGCCGTCCGCATCTCATTTAGCCACGAAAACACCGTCGAGGAGGCGATACAGGCGGCGAAGACCATCGCCGAGTGCGTCACGGAAATCAGGCAATTATCATGACAGGAGGATAACATGGCAAAGCTTGTGAAGAACGTGGTCGAGAAGACCTACAGGCTCAGAAGATACAAGGCTGACGGAACGCCGAGCCAAACCGTCATTGCCGTCCGCGCCGAGAGCGAGGATGCTGCCCGCCTCAAGATCAATCAGGCGGCGGACAAGGAATATGACTGGAGACTGGAGGAAGTCGTCGATGGCTGAATTTTGTAAGGAATGTGCCGAAAAGACGCTTGGATTTTCCGGTAAGGAACTGGAACGCGCCGTTTTCAGCACAACAGATGAACTGTGCGAGGGGTGTGGGCAGTACAAGCCCGTTCTGGTATCGCTCAGACCTTCACTCGTCGACAAAATCAAAAATATTTTCAGGAAGCGGGTATAAAATCCGCTCGTGTGTGACAGTATAGTGCGGAAAGGAGTTGAGCAAAATGACTGGAGAAATCATTGCAAAATACGATATGGCAAAGCAGGAATACCTCGACCGCCTGACGTGGAATGGTGTTTCTAAAACGACCCAGAAAAACTATGAAACGTCCCTGCGCCTGTTCGGCGATTTCCTGCGCGAGACCGACGCGGACGACATCTACGAAGCCGTCGAGGCGTGGAAAGAGTCCATGCTTCACAAGGGCAATCTTGGCAGCACGGTAAACTCGCGCCTCACCGATCTTGGCATCTTCTTCGGAAAGGCAAGCAAGAAGAGTTTCCCCAAGAAGCTCCGCTTCCCCGACAACCCCGTGGAGGACGTGGAACCCGTCAAGGTCGCAAAGCGTCCATATGACGAAACGCTTACGGACGACCAGGTTAAGATGCTTTACCGTAACGAGCCGTACCGTGGTGCCAGACTCTGGGCGCGCACCTATGCGGCAGTCATGATCCTCGTGAATGAGAAACTGCGCAACAGCGAAGTGACCTCACTCACACTCGCGGACGTCGACTTCCGCTACCACGAATTGACTGTTCGCCACGGCAAAGGAGACAAGTTCCGTGTGGTTGACATGTGCCGTCTAACAGAGACAGCCATCCACGCCTATCTGGAAAGCGGTATACGCCCCGCAAATCTTTCCGATGATGATTTCCTGTTTGGCTCAATGCGAGGCGGGAAGTGGTCGAATTTTAGCTCTCAGGGGCTTTCTAGCCTTGTCGAGCATCACGTCAAAGAAGTGTGTGGCGTTTCTGGGGTCAGGACGCACGCGCTTCGACACATCGGTTCCCGCGTATGCCTCAATGCCGGAACAAGTCTTGAGGAGTTGCAGGGCGCTTTGGGTCACAGCTCAAAGGTGACGACCGAGATTTATGCAGGCCGCATTATGCAACGACGCCGCCGCGAGAGCGCCCAGTCTGTGCTTGCCGCCCGCGACGAAGAAGCTCGCCGCAACCAGACAATTTTAGATGCGCAGCAGCTGTGCATTGCTATACGGAAACAAGCGTGAAAACGGAGGGCGACACATGGAAAGACTGACAGAACGGGACAAGGACGGGTTTGTTTTGCAAAAACCATTTACGCACATGGGCGAGGTGGTTGTCCGCCTTGCCGCCTACGAAGATGCCGAAGAAGCGGGGCTTTTGGTGCATCTGCCGTGCAAGGTGGGCGATACGGTGTATGCGCCGACGCGCAATTTCATTTCGGAATTTCGCGTAAGTCAATTCGATTTTGGCGGATATGATGAACCTTATCTGCGGGTGAATTGGTATCTGACAAAAGGTATTACGGGCAATTTCCGCGTTGACGGAATCAGCGCATCGGAAATTGGCAAAACCGTATTCCTCACCCGTGAAGAAGCCGAAGCTGCGCTAAAGGAGAGTTGAGCATGGAACGACTGACAGAAAAACATTATGCCGAAAAAGGCTACTACATGAAGTGTTCTGAAACGTGCGAGAAAAGAAGCTGCGATACCTGCGACAGCATGGCGGATATTGTAGACCGCCTTGGCGAGTACGAGGACGCGGAGGAGCAGGGCTTGCTTGTGCGGTTGCCATGCACGGTTGGCGAGCTGGTTTGGGTTTGTTACCCGAAGTTCAAAAGAATTACTAGAGTTGTGTATATGGCTAAATCTGACATTTTGGATGATGTTGAGTGCGGGGCGATTATTTGTAGAACGCGCGAAGAAGCCGAAGCCGCGCTGAAAGGAGAGGACGAATATGTATGATGAACTGGTGAAATCGCTTCGGGAAACAAGAGAAAGGGTTAGACAACATCCAGAGATTGCAATGTATGTGCCGCCTTATCAGCTTAGTGCCGCCGCCGATGCCATAGAGGAACTGAGCCTTGTTGCGGAATCCAATGAGAGAGGTGCGGCACGGTGGGCAGAAACGGTAGCAATGGCTGTTGAGCAGATACCCCGCTTGGTTCCCGTGACGGAGCGGTTGCCAAAGGATTTTGAATCCGTACTTTGTTGGTATGAGTATTACCATTATAGCAAAGAAAAGATATTGCCCGAATACGAAATAGGCTACGTCATAAACGGACGATGGTGCGGCGAAGTGACAAATGGTAAAGATTGCAAAGTGCTTGCATGGATGCAGCTCCCAGAACCGCCAAAGGAGGAATAAGCATGAGCTACGATATAAGGTTCGGCGTAAAAGTTGAAGGAATGGACGGCTATATTGCTACTATTGACGAGCCGGAATATTCTTCCCCGACATACAATCTCAGAGATATGTTCGTGGCTTGTATGGGATGGGAATATAAGCAAGGGAAATGGTACAACTGCGATGATGTTTTCCCCAAAATTAGACACGGACAGGAAGAATTGACGCTTCATCCTCAAAAGTACAAAAAATATGACGCCCCAAATGGATGGGGGGCAGTTTCTTCCGCGAAAGAGTGTCTTGATTCTTTAGTGGCGAAAATCGGAGAAATTGTCAGCGGGGATGGGTGTTGGAACGAAATTCCGCTTGGACATCTTTGGATAAGGTGGTGAATGGCGTGAGCATCTACAGCCGCGAGAGTAGGAAACACATGACGCTTGATGATGCTATTGCGGAATTTGCAAAAAGGTTATGCTGGGAGGGCTGACAGATGGAGGATATCGTAATTGAAGCGTTGCAAAACTATATCGAATATCTTGGCTATGAACTGGAAGAAAAGCTGTTTCACGGAGAAGATAACGGCATAGAGGAACTAGCGAAAAAGATTGACGGAGCAAAGGCGGCGCTTGAATGGTACAAGGAGGGCTGACACATGGGCGTGTATATCAAGGGGCTTGAACTGCCAAAAGATTTTGGCAACTATTACGGGCGTTATACCCTGTGCATTTCTGAAGATGGCGTAAACATCCTTGGCGTTGACGGGGAGCTGTATCGAGTTGTTGAACTCTCACCGCATGGTCGGCTAATTGATGCGGACGAGCTGATCGAACAGAAAGAATGGGCGTTTGACGGAATGGGGCAGACCGAAATGGTTAATGTTGCCGAGATTGCCAACGCGCCTACGGTGCTTGAAGCGGAGGGAAAAGACAATGGCTGAATTGAAACCGTGTCCGTTCTGCGGAGCAAAGATGGAGGCGCAAGATGATTGAGTGTTTTACCGCGTGGTTCCTGCTGATTTGGGGCTTAGTCAACGAGGACGCACTATATCTGATCGCGGCGGGAGCTTTCGCTTGCGCGGCGCAACTGTACGGAATCAAACATCGTATGCGGGAGGGATAAACGATGGACAGTAAAACAGACGAAGCGGTTTGCTACTGGGCGAGGTTTTACAACGAGTGGCGCAAAATGCAAATTGATGGGCGGAATGGTAATGATAAAACGTAACACGCTAGTGCGCCTTGCTGACGTGTTGGAGGACGCAATGGGCGAAACTGGCCGCGGCAGCACAGCGGAGGACAGGGCGCTGTGGTGGGCTTGCAAACCGCTCTGGGCGCTAGTACAGAAGATGTTAAGGAGGACAACAAATGACAGAAATCATCAAGATCAAGGGTGACTGGTCTGAAGTTGTTGACGATGCCCGTTCGACAGTCGGAAAGGAATCGCTTGGTCACGAACCGTCTGGGGAGTTCAAGCGCAAAATTCTGCTTGCCGAGCATAGCCCGATTCGGGACATCATCGTTAAGTGGAAATGGTCAAGCATCCCATCCTGGGTTGCAACGCATTGGGTCAGACACAAATGGGAGTGCTACGTTAAGAGCCAACGCACGGACAGAACTGGAATTGACCGCACAAAGCTCCCGCAGGACGCTCCTGTTGACTTCACGGGTGAAGCAAACGCGCAACACCTCATTGATACCATGCGAAAGCGACTGTGCTATCAGGCCGCGCCGGAAACGCGAAAGTATGCAGAAGACTTCAAGCGGTCGCTCCATGAGCACGAGCCTGAGATTTCAGATGTGCTATGCCCCAATTGTGTTTACCGATGCGGATGCCCTGAAATGAGATCGTGCTTCTGGTTTGACAAGCAACTCATCAAACATCCGAAACTCGCAAGCACAAATATCCAGGAGCGGTACGATGAATACAACGAGTTATTCTACGGGAAATGAGAAGGGACGGCGCTGTACGGCGTCGTCCCATTTTTTTGTTTTTTGCTCAGTCGTAAATCCCCGCGCGGTCGTTGATAACCAGAAGACGCAGCATATCTCGCGTCAAGTCGAGTCCTTTGCCGTCTCCGTTCAACAAGCTCTTCTTCATCAGCTTTTGAACTGTTGCTGTCGCCCACGGGCATTCTGCGTTGATTTCCTCAATCGTTTGATAACGTTTCATTTCTGCCTCCAGTTCATGCGGCACAATGTAGACGGGATTGGCGTAACTGAGCTTGCGCGTGCGGCGCTCCACCCAGCCGCCGTTTGAGTCGCTGCCGCTGTTGTTTGTCGTGTTCCCGTCGATTGTCGTGATTGTAGTCAAGGTTTTCTCAACAAAAATTCCTGTATGGTCTGTGGAGTATTTTGTCTTTGGGAAGTCAAAAATAACGACGCAACCTGGGATCGGGTATTTTGCAATGCAATCCGGCTGATTCTTCTTGTACCATTGCAGGAGCGCGCCACAGCTCGGAGTTCCACCTTCTTCGTAGGTAAGACCAAGCTTGGGGCCGCGTATTCCGCATTGGTTATAGACCCAACCGACGAACTCCATGCACCAGGCAACGTTATTCAGACCAAACCACTTGCCGTATTTGTTGTCCTTGCTTTTACCCTCATGATATCCGATTTCTCCCGCCGCAACGGAGATGATTTCTTTACCGGTAGCCATTGCTTTAGCGCTTGAGCTGCGCGAGAGTCTGGATTACCTTGTCGTATCCGAGCATAGCACACAGCCAGGAAAGGAGCGACAGCGCAACAACGGCAAGCACGAACTGCGTAGAAATCTGTGCTCCTGTATACGCCGCAAATCCGAAGCTGAGAGCGACAGCTAGGATGACAGCAACGATCCCAGCAAGCGTGTTCGGCTTTTTCACTTCCCCGTGATGTTCCGCTACGATTGCCTTGATTGCCTGCACGATGAGTCCGGTCAGGACGGATACCGCAAGAAGCGCGAATGCAAATAAATCAGGTTTAACCATTTTCTTCAAGTTCCTCCGTTTCTTTTTCTTCTTCTTCTTTTTCGCCGTTTTCTTCTTTGAATAGCTTCTTCAGCAACAGCATTGCCAGCTCTGACACAAATGGCGTCGCGATTGCAATAAATAAGCCAGTCATGTCAGCGCCGTTTGACTGTGCATACAACGACCAGTACGCTGCAACGGTGATTGTAAAGATGCAGTGAACGATGATGCATTTGGCAAACAGATGTGGAATTGCGAAAAATTTTCTTATGCGTTCTTTTCTTTTTTGGCGGCGTTTAGCCAACCATTTCTTGATTGTGGAAATCATGTTGCAAGCCCGACGTGGGCAAGGGCAAATCCGATGACTGCAGCAAGCAAAAGCCACAGGAGTTTTTCCCCCATACTGTCCCATTTTTTTGCCGGTTTTTCTGTAAGCGTTTTGACATCCGCCTTGATCTCTTTCACGTCAGTTTCCACGTTCTCCTGCCGCTGTGCGATGAGCGCGACAGACGTGACCAACTCCCCCATTTCATTTTGCCGCTGCTCCAGCTTTTCTATTCGCTTTGCATTGTCTTTACTCCGAAGGTCATTCTCCGTGACCATTTGAATCATCTCCTCAGTTGTCACGATTCCATCACCTCCTGAATATGCCTGTTGCCTCTGCGAAACTGCGTTTCGCCGCAGTAGTAGTAAACGCCGTCTTCCGATACGATTTCGTACTCCGCGCCGTTGTCCATTCTCAGGATATGACGCACGACCGGCTCTACTGTTTTGTTCTCTGCTTCTGCGGCGGTTTTGCCAAAGCCTTGCTGGCTATCTTCGGAAATATCCGCTTCAGATTCCGGTATCTCGGTTCTTACCGCATACCAGCCGCCGCCCTCTTCCACGATTTCCGGATTGTTGGGAGCTTCCTCCAGCACGGTCGCCTTCTTTTTCCGGCCCATCTCATCTCACCGATCCTTTCACTCTCCGCGCCCGCTCTGCGGAAGCGCTTTGATTTCCTTGTATTGCTCCTTCGTGATGATTCCTTTTGCGTAGGCCTGCTTCAAAAGTGCCAGATTCCAAAGCCCGGTCACCCAGTTCTTGCGTACCCGTTCAAAGTTCATCCTTTATCTCCTTTCTTAGTTTTCGTCAGGGTCATCCGTGTTGACAGTGTCCATGCTGTTCATCACTTGCGCTTCGAGTGCGGCGGCGATTCTCTCCTCCGGAGTGGACTCGCCGTTGGACGGGGGATTGTCCTCAAACGCCTCGATAGCGTCGAGAACCGCCTCGTCTTCCATCTCATCTGTGATGTCAGCGCCCATCCTTTGATAGTGCGCCTTGGTCGCCTCAAACTCCATCGCGCATCCGCCGTTGATTATCCCATTGGTGATAATCATCTTTGCCTGTGGGATTTTGACCCACGGATAGCGAGCTTTCCACGCGTCAGCAGAGAGCTGTTCTCCGCTCGGTGTAAATATATCGCTTTCCTTGTCCCAAAACTGATACCTCTTTGCCATGATGCTTCCTCCTTAAATATGTTTTTTACGAAGTCGTATAAACATCCACAACACTCGACACGGCGCTTGAGTGCCCGCCCATAGCAAAAGCGTAATTCCCTGAAGCCGCTCCTGCAAGTCCATATCTTCCAACGCTCATGCCTGTAGGCGTAATACGCGTCAGTGACAAATCGAATGCATCAACAGTGTCATATCGAGAACTTCCATTTATGCCACCCATAGCGAGCGCGTAATCGCCAACGGTAGCACTGGCAATTTGCTGCCTTGCGTAACTAAGCGCTGTAGGCGTGGTGCGTACAAGCGAGGAGTCGTAAGCGTCAACTGTATCATACCTGGTGCTTCCGTCATGCCCTCCTGCAGCAATCGCGTAGTTACCATTGGATAATCCTGCGAGCTGATACCTCGCTTGACTGAGCGCCATAGGTGTTGTTCGCGTAAGAGACGCGTCGTAGGCATCAACGACGCTAGATGCAGTTCCTGCAGAACTTGTTCCTGCTTTTCCTCCCATTACAAGAGCATAGTTTCCGACAGATGCTCCGGCTGGGTACGCCCTTGCAACGCTCAATGCGGCCGGTGCACTTCTTGTAAGAGAAGTATCATAAGCGTCAACGGCATCTGATGATGTTGTCGTTCCTGCCGCGGAGCTTAAAACTTTTGTACCGCCCATAACAAGCGCATAGTTTCCAACCTTTGCGGATGCCAGGTTGCTTCTTGCTGGGCTTATTGTTGTTATTCTGGTATGTGTAAGAGACGAATCATAGGCATCCACCTCGTTGTTAAAGCTTCCGCTTCCGTATGATCCTCCCAGTGCAAGCGCGTACTCACCGGCATTTACTGCGGTAAGATTTGATCTTGCCATTGTTATGTTTGCCGGATTGCTACGTGTAAACGATTGATCGTAAGCATCCACGACGGCAGAAAGCCCTCTGCTCGCGCCTCCGCCCATTGCCAAAACATAATTTCCAACATTAGCGGCAGCAAGCATATACCTTGCTATACTAAGCGGTGTGATTGTGCCATAATAAGTGAGGTTCCCGTATACCGCAACGCTTACGGTCGCGCTTCCAGACCTGTAGTTTCCGCTGCCAGAGCACGTCACCAGAATCGTCGCGTTTCCGGCGTTCGTTTCGCTCGCCGTCACCGTAATCGTCCCGCCGCTTACCGAGATGCCAATGTTTTCAGCGCCGGACGTGACCGATGCGGAAATCGCGCCACCTCCAAGCCACGTCGCATCGACCGTCGCTGTCTGACCTTTAAGCAGCGCGAGTGTACTCGGCGTAAGTGTCAGCTGCGGGTCTGCCTGCATAATTTGTGACTGAGGCGTTACATACTGCGGCGCGATGTCTTCATAGTTTGTACCGCCGACGACGCGATACTGCACAGAATACCCGCTGGCATTCACAGCTGTAGGCACATTTGTTGACCAACCGCTTCCGCCAGGATAGAAGTTATACTCCATCGTTCCTCCGGATACGGAGCCAGCATTTACAAGCGTCTGCTCTGTGCCATCGTATACAAGATCAGTTCGTGCCGTAGGCGGCGTAATCGTCGGCGTCGCTTTTTTTATCGTCCATGTCACATATCTGGTTGATGCCATATCTCAACCTCCGTTCGTTCCGCTCGTAAGCGTTGCTATGGGAAAATCGTTTACGGAAACCGCCTCCAGAGTCATTGGCTCTGTCCCTACCAGAGGACGGGAAAATCCCATTACGAGGTGTCTTTCCGTAGGATTGCCCGGTTTGTCCGTCCTGGTCAACGTTACGATATCGTTCCCATGAATGTGAAACATTTGCGCGCAGGATATCGTGACCGACTTCTTGAGGATTGCCGCACGTTTGAGCATCCAGTCCGCCTTGTCAACGCATTGCGTGTCCGTTGCATATCCGGCGGCTGACTCAAAGTATGTCTTGCGGCCAATCAGGTTGATGTTTGTGTCAGAGGATGGATCGTAGTTCTCCGCTCTGCCGCGCGGCTGGGAGTAATCAGACGCTTTTTCCCCCACCACAATGTAGTCGTTGTATACATCTGTGTTTTTCGCCGTGTATGTTGCGCCAAGCAGCTGCGCCTCGTCCATCGAAAACCGCCAAACAATTGGCTTGTCGCTGTCGAGAATGTCGTCCTGCGACGGATCAATGCGCAGCGCCCCGCTCTCATCGTATCCGACCCATGCGTTAAGCATCGAGCAAAGCCCATCAACAACGCCCCACTTGTTCGTATTCACGTTCAAGTCATACGGCGTGTTGGTAAGAAGCACTGACGTGCCGTCAGGGAGCGTCTGCGTCTTACCGTTGTACCAGCTTGTAAAAATAGGCGGCGTTGCGTCTATTGGAAGCCCGTTTCCACGATCCTCGGAGAGGAGCGCCGCAATTGGCTGGAATATGTTGATTCCTTCTTTGACTTCGTAAGTCCCTTCGAGATTCCCCATGAGTGCGCCGTCAAGATTTGCCACCTTATCCACAAGCGGATAATTTATTACTCGCTCGGATGGATTCAGGACTTCCTGCGGGCTTTCCACAAGGAATACTCCTTGCTGAATGTAGAAATCTTCCCCTGTATCTAATTGTAATCCCTCGTCCAAGGCAATTTCCGAGCCGAACCATACATGATTGACGTTGTAATCGAACTCCCCATCCGGATTATAGATTGTAACGTCCGCATTTCGCCTTCGACCGTTTCTCCATTTCATGTTGATTGAGCCGGACGCGATAAACGCGCCGCCACGCTCCGGAGAATTGTCCAGCATAAACGCCGTTGACCCGTCCGGATTCAGGAAACGGAGCCTGCACCGCTTGATAAACGGTTTACGTAATGCGGAAAGGTATTCGTCATAGGTCATCTTATCACCGCCCTCAGAACTGCCTGTCAACCGTCAAAGATATGTCCGTTGTTGATGTCACCTTATAAATGACCAAAGAGTCGTAGTCCCCGCTTCCGCTTTCCGTATCAAATTTTTCCACAATGCCAGAACCGTACAATACCGGATAGTAATAATCCGTATTGCTCCACACTGCGATGTATTCACCAGGCTCTGCTTTTATTGTTTTGGTCGTTCCCGGAGCGTCTGTTCCAAAAATGAATGATACGGAGTTGAGACCGCTTGCAGAATTTTTGTTTCCCGCTCCTATGTAGGCGTTAAACCTTTGCCCGCTGTCGCCAAGCGTGATTCTCACGTTTATCGCCATGTAAACGTTCCCCCTCTCGTCACAACATAAGTTAGCGGTGTGTATCTGTACCAGTCTCCGGTCAGCTTCCCCGCCACAAGGTTGTTCATAAACGGCGTAGCCCTGCCCGTACCGTTAAATAGCCCCGCTCCAGACTGGTATCCTACGACAATCATTCCGTAAAGCGGCAGTTCAATTGTCTCCTCGCTTTCACCCAGTACTATTGTCCCGTATGATCCGAAATCGTTTTCCGATTTGATTAGCAGAGCGTCAGACGTTGTGTTTGTAATTGTGCATTGCACGGTTTCTCCGCTGCTGCTTCCTGTCACTTCAACATACACGCCTCTTGTGTCGCCACTGTAGTTTTGCGTCTCGGAAATAGACGCCCATACCGCAGTTATTCCGTTAGACCCACCGGAAACCATAATGGTATTCCCGCTTACGGTCGCCGTGGCAATCGAACCGGACTCCGAGCTTGCAGACAAAACGCCGTTGCCGCTCCATGTTGCCGTAACGGTAGCGATTTCTCCAACCTCCATCTCGATCTCGGCGGGGGAAACCGAAAGATTCGGCGACGCCTTGGCAATGCTCCATGAGACATTTTTGATGCCAGTCGTTTCGTCTTCCCATGTATACCCAGAATTCAACGTGAATGTTGCGACGTAATTGCCAGCGTTCGTGGCGGTCGTCGTACCGGAAAGCACCATCTTTGTAGCGTCGTAGTTGTTCCATGTAGGAGATTGTGCGCTTCCGCTATAAGTAAGCGTTCCGCTTTGCGTCGGGATAGTGACGAGAGAAATTTCGGAAACCGTCACGGAAATTGTAGACGACCCGTTCAAGTAGTTGCTTGTTTCCGATGTGCTTACCGTAATGACAACCTCAGCGTCGCTCGAACCGCCCGTTACAGTGATTGTTGCCCCGCTTACGGAAACCGTAGCACCGGCCCCGGATGTCGCAGAAAGCGTACCGTCACCCAGCCATGTAGCCGTAGCCGTAGCGCTCGCGCCATATGCAACGCTCATTTCCACCGGCGATACGGTCAGCTGCGGAGATGCTTTGGCAATTACCCACGTAACGCTCCGCGCGTCAATTCCGCCGCCTATCCACTCGTAGCCTGCGACAGGCGTAAACGTTACGCTGTAATCTCCGGCGTTTGTCCCGCTCATTGTGCCGCTCATCGTCATCTTGTTCGGATCGTAGCCGCTCCATGTGGGCGACTGCGCGGAGCCGTTGTACGTAAGAGTTCCGCTCTGAGTCGGAACGGCAAGATACTCCACAGCAAGCGCCTGAACTGTCAGCGGGACAGTCTGTGCGTCATATTGTGCCGTCTGGGATACAGAAACCGGAATGACCTCCGTTCCCGAAACTCCCTTTGATACCGTAAGCGTTTGGCTTGCGATATTTACGGATGTGCCACTTCCCGGTGCCGCAGACAAAACGCCGTTCCCGCGCCAGTACGCCGTCACGGTGAAAGTGTCTCCTACGTTACCAACCACGTAGTTTGGATCGAGTGTCAGCTCCGGAGAGCCGTTATCAACGTCTCCGGACGCGCTGTCAAGCGCCGTAAGCTTCAGCACCTTGTTAATCTCGCCGATTTCCACCCAGCGAATTGTGACAGATTGCTGCTGTTCAAACGTTTCGTCCGCCATTTTTGCCTCAATTGGCTCTGAAACGGCGACCTTGATGAGGTCTCCCTTGCGAGACTTGAGGAAAAGCGTCCTTGTTGTCGTCGAAAGCCCAAAAAGCTTCTGGCGAAGCTTGAGCGTGTCGGAATACTTTGCCATCCCGTCAACCGTTCCGATCAACCCGCTCAAAGAACCGCCGCGGTAGTTCTGCGGGGACTTTTGCACGGTCGGGTAGCGTGTGAAGTTCTCGCTTATCGTTGGCGTATTGTTGTTGCTGACTGCCTCAGAAGTGAAATTGTATCTGAAGAGATACTCTTCAACCACCGTGTAGCCGTCGCCGTTCTCTTCGCACTCCATCAGACTCCAAGACTGGAAGCACGGGCTAATCGGCGCGCTTTGGAGCGGCGCGTCCATTACGTTTCCGTTCTCGTCAAGCGGGAATGCGTAATATGTGTACGGCCCCTGCCGCGATGCAGCACCGTAATCGTATAGCTGCCCGTTCCCTGCAGGCACGGTAGCAACATGCGTAAAGCGGCCATCCGAATCGCTACGGTAAATCGACCATCCCTTTGCGTCAGCAATAATCCAGTTGTATCCGTCGTTCGGAGTAAATGCGACAGTATAAGTTCCGGCGTTCACTGCGCTTGACTGCCCTGTCATGGTGAGCTGAGACGGATCGTAATTGTCAAACGTCGGCGTTTGAATAGCACCGTTGTAGGTAAGCGTGCCGATTTGGTCGGGCGTTTCCAGTGTTCCGCCGCTGTCCAGTGACCATTTCACGATAACGGCATTCGTTCCGTTTCCGCATTCAACTGTCAATTCATCAGACAGCGTAGGCTCACCGTAATCGACTCCAAACAGAACCCACCCTGTATCGACTTCCGCTCCGCTTTGGGTCTGCACGTTCAGTCTTACGGCATATTGCTTGCCAGTGAAAAAGCCGTCGAACGTCGTTTGTATGTTCATGGTTCCGGAAATACTGCCGCTGTCGTACAAAAGATCATTTAGATTATCGGCGTCTGCAATGCGCCACCTGAACCAGTTGAGGACATCGCCCTGCGCTTGCGAATAGTTTCCGGTAAAGGTGTACGTCTGCGTGTTAATCAATCCCGACGTTCCAATCTCGTCGATTGAGAGCGAGGGTTTAGACCTGGCGAGAAACACGCTTGCCGAGTTCTGCACAACAGAGTCGTTTTCCGTCCACCATTGCGTGATAACAAATTTGTAGCTGTTACCGGCGGTCAGCAGAGTGATTGCGGGCATCTGGTGAGCAAAAGACTGCATCGTACCGTCCGGGAGCGTGCCGTAAAACGGGCATCCATCTGTTAGCTTTCCGGTTGAGTAAACGAGCGTGCTTGCTGAATCGTTTGTGTAGAAGTCGATCTGGTACGCCACCATTGCCGATGAACCGTTGACGTGCCACGAGATTGACCAGTTTCGGCTCGTGTCCGCCACGCCAAAGCCGATCCCGTTCCTCACGTCCGGTACAATCATAGAAGGTTGGTACAAAGCCATATGCTGTCCCCCTTAAATCACCAGTGTTTCTCCGTCAAAATGTGCAGACCCGCTGCTAATAACAAGTGTTTCTCCCTCGAAGTGCGCGTCTCCTCCGCCGCCTCCGCCGCCGGAACCGATAGCTTGCATCATGCCGTCTGAAAACACAATCGCATTGCTTTCGTTCCCAAGAACGAGCACGATGCACTGCGCGCCAGCAGCAAGATTTTCCGCCGCTGTTGTGCACGGTAACGTTAGATTGATTCCGTCAAACGGTCTTTTTACCGTGACTTTCCCGTTTGCGGCGGGGGTTATGACCTCGGCGCGATAGTAGCGCACGAGGTCTTTCCCCCACCGAGAAACGTAATTTTCCATCACATACCGCGCAATTTCTTTTGCGATTTCTTCAAACGGCATAGTCTCAAACCCCCTAGTTCAGTCCAAGCCTGCGCGCCTGAGACCGCATTTCTTTCCAGACTTCTCCCATCGTGGTTCCTTCTGTGATATGCCTCATATCCCACGACCCGATAGTCATATTGTAGTTTACGACGCTCGTGTTGTTCGCGTTATTGGTGGAAACACGGTTTTGATTCTGCCTGGAAGCACCTTTGATCCCGTAGCGACCAGCCATTGCAGTATTGCCAAGAGTAGAAGATGACAACATGCTGGAGTGTGCGCTGCCCTTGTTGCCGCTTGCACTGGAGGGACTTGCCTGCACGGGAAACAATTCGTCAATCCAGCTCGGCACATGGTTGTCGTCGTCCGTGGTCGACCCTCCGGAAGACGAGTCGCCAGAGCTTGTGCCGCCGCCTCCTGCGCCTCCTCCGGACGAGCCGCCCCCAGAACCACCACCGCCATTTGCGGCTTGGTATGCGGCGATTGACGCGTTCATTTCAGCGGCTCGCGACGCGCTTACTTTCCATTTTTGAGTGCCGCTGGAGTTGTAAACGTAGTCGCCCTCTTCAATTGGCATCGTGGAGGCAATCGGCTCGCCGTCTTTATAGGTAATCCAGTATTTTGTGCCATCGGGCTTTTCAGCCATGTGCTGATATTCGCCTTGCGCACCATTACCGCCGCCGCCCCAATTGTCATCGGAGCTTCCGCCTCCACCGCCTGAGCCGCCGCCAGAATCGCCTCCGTAGTCATCAACGCTTGCTGTCTGCAGTAGCGCATTGATAAGGTCTTGAAGCTTTCCTGGCAGAAGTGAAAGAATGTCAGCCACTTCTGAGAGAGAGTCAGCCGATTTTTCCAGCTGATAGTCGCTTTTGTCGAGCGTGGCGCCAAGCTTTCCGAAAGCCAGTTCCAGCATCGCCCGCGCCTCTTCCAGCTCCTCGGAAAGGTCATCGGTCTTTTCGGTCAGCGTTGCGTTCAGGTCTCCAAACGTAAGCGCCGTCGTTTCAATCTCGCGGTACGTCGCGTCAATCTCACGCGAAACTTCCTCAAAGCCATCGGTAGCCCGCGTCATCACGTTCGTAAGGTCAATGCCGTATTTGTCATACAGCTTGCGCATCTTGTCCGTGATGTACTTATAGGCTTTCTGGAAGTCGTACTTCCCGTCGATGATGCCATTTGCGGCTTCATTGATCGCTTCAATCAGCCCGTTGTAGCTTTCCTTGATTGCCTCAATTTGGGCTTCGATTTCCTTGATCTTCTGCTGGTACTGGTACTCTTCAAGCGCATCCTGTGCTTTTTGCAGTGCGTCCTCAGCGCTCTGCACGTCTTTTGCGTTCGAGACCCATTCCCATTGACCGGCGCTCGCGTTGTATGTGCGCACGGTCCTCTGGCGTTTCGCGTTTTCGAGTGCATCGCGGGCCTTTTCCACGGCGAGGAGTTTTTCCTCTTCCTCACGTTGCGCCTTTGCTTCGTCGTGCTGCTTTTTCAGGAGGTCAAGCTGTTCCTGAAGTGGCCCCGTCGCCGCGTCCCGCTCGGTTTCCAGAAGCTCCTGCGCTGCTTCGGCAAGCTCGGAAAGCTGTTTCTTTTCGAGTTCGAGTATCTTCCGAAGCGTGTTATAATACTCCGTCGCGGTTTCGTTCTGGTCTGCGACCGACGCGCCTATGTTTTTCTGATACTCGCCCTGCGCTTCCAGCGCTTCCAAGATTTGCCGATATTTTTCGATTTGCTGGTCGGTAGAAAGCCCCATCGCCTCCATAAGAGCGAGTTCGCCCTTACGAAGCGTGATGACATCCTGCAAGAACTTGAGGTGCGCGTCCTCGGCGGCTGTTGTTTCCTTCTTGCCGTTCTCCAGCTCCCACATCTCTTCCATGATGTTGAGATATTCGAGCGCGAGCTGGTTGATTTCAAGCTGAGAAGCGCCGTTTTCCTCCATCCACTTGCCTTGAGCAATCAGCGCGTCGGCGTATTGCTGCATATAGGCAAGCTGTTCTTCAACGGACATTCCAAGCTTTTCGGCAAGCTGGATATCTAGTTTCCGAAGCGCCGCGGTATCGGAGAGGTACTTGAGGTCGAGTTCTCTCTGCTTTTTTGCCTCTTCCGTAAGGTCTTTTTCAAGCGCAAGCCAGTTCTTCTTTGCCGTGATGATTTCCAGAACCGTCGCAAGAAGATCGTCCTGCGAAGCGCCGGATGCAAGCTGGGTTTCAAGAAGCGCTACCCACGACTCGTAGATTTCCTGTGCCTTTTCCGACATTTCCTCGTCGGAAGCGCCGATGGCTTTCAGGAGTTCCAGCTGTTTGTCCTGATAGGAAATGAGGCTACGGTAAGGCTTCTCAATTTCCTCGTTGATCTTTTTCTGGATTTCCCACCACTGGGTCGACAGAGCAACAACCTCGGCGACCGCCTCGGCATTGCCGTCTTGATACGCCTTGCTCTGCCGCAGGAGTTCCGCTTCTTCGTGCAGAAGCTCTTGCTCCTTGCGGTAAGCCTCGACTCGTTCAACAACAGGTGCTTTTGTCTGTTCCATAAACGCAAGATTCTGCTCAAGAAGCTTGCGTTCATTTTGCAGGGACTCCTGCTCAAGTTGGCGTTTCTTTTCTTCCTGCGTAAGAAGGTCGGACTCGACCGAACTCACGTCCTGAAGGATTTCCAGTTCGTCGTCCGTCAGGCTGTTGATATCCTGCTGGGCTTTTGCGTAGGCGTTCTTGTAGTTTGCTGTGCTCTTGACGTACTTGTTCAGCCCACGCTCCGCGTCCTGAATTCTGTCTACTTGCTCGATAAGCTTCTTGCGCTTCGCGCCCTCGGCTTCAAGGTAGTCATACCGTTCCTTTTCGTAAGCAACGAGTTCCTTGAGCCTTTCGAGTTCTTCGTCAGTCAGGCTTTTGGAGGAAGACGATCCAGAAGAGCGGCTGCTGAGTTTTGACCCGGTAGAGTATTTCGAGACGTAGCTGTCGATGTCGCTTCCGAGACTCCCAAACGCGTGTGCAAGGTAGTCATCAAGGTTTTTGAATTCTCCCCGCGCCACCATTGCAGGCCCCATGCGCGGGTCGTCGATGCCTACTGACTTGAGCGCGTTGTTAAGAGCAATTGCCGCTGCCGCGCTCGTAAGTGCCTGCGTCTGCAGTCGCTTAATTTCATTGATGGTATTCTGCATCGAGAGCCGGTCGGCGACCATTTGTAGATACTCGACGGCGTGCCGCGTCGTATCCATGTGGTTCGCCGTTTCCAGCGCCGCGATGCCTGCCTCAGTAAGCCTACCTTCTTCGTCGTAGAGCGCCTTTACCAAATCGGGGATGGCATCTTTCAGGTTATTGATGGAGTCGGTCGTCAGATTCCCGTACTCGTCAAAATCCTTGAGCGCCGCAGAAACCGCCTTGCACTGCTTTTCGAGTTCGTCGGTAGCCTCTCCGGTCGCTTTCAGCCCTTCGGCGAATCTCTTTGCCGATTCCAGTGAATCGCGGAGTTCGTCAAGCGTTCCGCTCTTGATGGCGTCGTTCAGCTCGCGCATGGACACGCCAGCCGCGGCAGCAGAATCCTGCAGCATCTTGAACGCCTGCGCGACTGCTCCGTCCTCGCCGCCGAAGTGCATCGCCTCGCCGGTTTCGATTGCCGTCTCGCCGATGTCGGCGATCATGTTCTTGATGCGGATGCCGTCCTGCTCTATGCCCTCCGCGTCAAGCCGCAGGAGTTCTTCCGTTGTCCATCCCTCGCCGGCAGCCTGGATCAGCGAGTTGATGTATCTGGTAAGAGAATCGCGGGAAAGAAGCACCGCTCCGTTTTCGGTTTGGAGCATCGGCGAGAATGCGATTTCCACGCCGTCAAACTGTTCGGAAGAGCCAAGAACCGTGGATGCGCTTCCAATCCAGTCTTTTACGAACTTGTCCCAGTCGCGACCGGCTTCGTCGAACCAGCTTTCGAGTTCTTCCCTGTACCGCTCGAGAGTCGATTCAGACCACTTGAGTACCTGTCGATTGTTGAGGTCGATGTTCCCGTAGACCGTCTTTTCAAGATCTACGCCAGCCTGCTTCGCCTCGGCGATGACTTCCTTGTAGTTCTCGATTGCCTCGGCAAAAGACAGAACTTCGCGATTTACCGCTTCCTCCTGCTGACCGACCGACTTGCCAAGGATTCCTGCAAGACGCTCGTACTCGTCGACGATAGCTTTTTCTGTGTTTGTCAGCTCGATTCCGGCATCTTTTGCGTTGATAAGGCCGTCGTATACGTCCTTATACTTTGTAATCTGCTCGGAAATGGAATCAATATATCCGTCAAGCCCGATTTTTGCGGATTGATACTGTTCTTCCGCGTCGGCGACCGCGGCATTCATGTCGCGTAGTGCGACCTCCGCCTGCGTAAGATATCTGGTGAATCCGCCCGTGGAATAATCAAACTCGTCGCTGAATTCTGTTTCTCTGGTATTGCCGCGGCTGTTGTCGTTCAGCCACATCTCCGCGGCGCGTTCTTTTTCCGCTTTCAGCGTTGCTTCCGCCGCAATCCTCTGCGCCTCAAGGACTTCGAGCCTCCGCTGCTCGACTTCGGTGAGTTCTTCCGCCCTGTTCTTGAGGTCTTCGTACTCGCTACCAAGCCCGAACTGCTTTTCGTATTCGTCGTTTAGGTCTCTGACGATTTCAAGCTGTTCCTCATAGGTGAGCGTCAGCGCGTCGGAAGCTTTTGCAATTCCCCAAAGAGCCGCTGCGGCAATCGTAACGATTGCGATGGGGCTGTTCGTAAGAAGAGCCGCCAAGTCGGCAAGAGCGATTTTGGCTCCTCCTGCCGTCGTGGCAATCATTGCAATTTCGTTGATGATAAAATTGAAAAGATTGCTGCTTGCAATCGCGGTAATTGCCTTTTTAAGCAGCAGAAACTCCGCTACCGTTCCCGCAACCGTTACGGTGAATTCTGCGAATCCGCTGTCCAGCACCTTGATAACGCCAGTCAGAATGTCAAGCGCACTTTTGACCGCATCGGTGTCAACAAGGTGTGAAATGAATTTCGTCCAGGTGTTCTGCAGGATTTGCGTTTTGGCTTCCCACGAGCCGAGCATCGTCTGGATTTCCTTGTCGGCGGTTCCCGCGGCATCCGCTGTCCCAGCAAGCGCTTTGTTGTAGGTTTCCTGCCCTTCAATCAAAGCGTTCAATTGGTTTGCGCGAAGCTTACCGCCGAGTTGCGAAACCATGTTGAAGAGTTCGCCGCTGTTAAGCACGCCCTCCTGCACAGCTTGCGCAAGCGCGGCAATTGCGCGCATCGGATCGACGATGGTTCCAGCCGCCTGTGCCGCCGCAACGGCATCAGGTGCAAACTGCTGAAGAATACCGTTGAGAGACTTGATAGTCTCCTCTGTAACCTTGAATCCGTCTTCCAGTTCGCCGGTCTCTCCGGCAAGGTTCATGATGATGGCGCGAAGCGCAGTACCGGCTCTGTTGCCGCTCTGCGCTGTCTGGCTGACAATCGTGGTAATTGCCGCCATCGTCTGCTCGACAGAAAGACCAGCCTGTGCGGCGGTCGAGGCAACGATTGGCAAAGCCTCCGCAATATCTTCCAGGGAGACCGCGTAGTTGTTGTTCAGATAGTCCGCTTCATCGACGACCTTTGAAAGAGCCTTTACGTCGCCGTTGTACTTCCATGCCGCGTTTGCAGCAATCAGAAACTTGCTTGCAACCTCTGCCGTCGTATCGCCGACGAGCATCGTCTTGGTTGCCAGTTCGCCCAGTTCCTCTGCGCTGTTGCCGAGACCGGCTTTTTGGAACGTGTAGACCGCGGAAAGGTATTCGTCCGCCGCAACGCCATACTTGGACGCGGTATCGTATGCGCTTTCGCCGATGCGGTTCAGTTCCGTAGCGGTCAGGTTGCTGACCTTCGCGATGTTGGTAAGTTGCTTGTCAACTTCCTTCATCGTGTTAATGGCTTCGCGCATGGAGCGGATGACCGTTGCAACGCCTGCGTTCAGGACCTGCCACGCCACGACCTTTGCAATGATAACGTCAAGCGTGTTGCCGAGCAGCTTTGTAAGCCACGATGCCTGACTCAGGTCTTGGTTCACCTTGCTCTGCGCAAACGACTGATTCTTCGCCGCCTGCGCCGCCTGCTCCTGCTTTGCTGCAAGATTCGCTTCATTTTCGGCGGCCTTTGCCGCAGATGCAGCCTGCTTGTTTGCAGCTTTTTCAGCCGCAAGACCGTATTTTTCCGCCTCGGCAGCCATCGTTCTCTTGAGAGCGATTTGCTGCTCATCCGTTAGGCTGTTGACGTTTTCTGCGCTGGTGAGCGCGTTGAATGCAGTTGTCGCACGGTTCAGTTTTGCGGCAAGCGCGTCCCAATCTCCGCTTGCTGACTTCCAACCGTTTGGCGTAAGCGAGATATCTGTCTGCGTCTTGCTGAGATCAGTTAACGCAGAGTAGTAGTCCTTGACAGCTCTTGTCGCGTCATCGAAACTGCCTCTTTGCATATTCGAGGCAAATTTTGCTTGGCTTGCATGAGACGCTTCCAGCTGTTTATTAAGGTCTGCGACATGTTCGCGCAGGGAATCCATCTCGCGGTTATACTGACTGATATGCGCGGCTGCCGCGGTTCCCATCGCTTTGTCCTGCGCCTGTGCTTGCTTTTCGTAGTCCTCGGTGATTTTCATTGTGACGCGGCTTGCATCCTCGCCATATTCAGTGAGGACTTTTGCGTTGCGTCCAATACCAAGAGCGACTTCGTCAATAGCGCTCTTGACTTCTCCGGTATTTACGTCAATGACCTGAACTGCCCGTTTATATTCCTCGCCAAGCGCGCTGATACCGCTTGTGTCTACGTTGAGCTTGACAGGCGTTTTGGAAATATTCGCCGCCGCCTGCCCGACTTGCTTGATGTCTGTTACCGTCTGCTTCAGTGCTTCCGCGCCGCTCGAATCAACTTTTACCTTAATCTGCTGGTTTTGAAGCGCCTGAACGTCCTTCTGCAGCTGATTCAGTTGGTCGCGGACAACTTCAACGACGAGCTTCACAGATTCCATTGCTCAAAACCCTCCAATTAAAACGTAAAACCGGCATCCTGCAAGCCGCGCTTCAAAGCGCTTTCAAACGTGCCGTTTTCTATCATGCTTCTTTCTGCCGCGCCGTAGAATGGGCGCGGGAAAGGCTGTTTTGCGTAGATGTCTGAGTATTCCCACGTATACCCATAGCCTTCTTCGATTACTTGGTCGATTGGACCTTCGCCGTCGACTCCCTCCGTGTTGTTTCGTACTGTAATCATGTATCCGTTTCCCGTGGGGCCACACTCTTCTTTTACTAGCTCATTGTTGTCAGGATCGGCAAGACCCCCATCGCCCCATCTGCGCTCGTAGTGCATGAAGTGACCGTGCGGTTCATACTTTGGGTAAACATTTTCGAGCGTCGATACGGAAATCGCAAACTTGACGTTTCCGAATACGTACTTTTCCGATTCCATTGCCACTGCGATAGCCGCGTCTAGCTTTTCGTTGAACTTTGCAATATCCTGTGCAAGACTCATTATCTCACCGTCCTCATAAGCCAAACGGCGATGCAAGATCGCCGTTTCGCTTACGCCCGCGACCTCTTGCGGGGTCGCGGGCTTGTGTTGAGTTTTTTGCTTTTACGGGGTCGGTTCGACCACGCTCACGTTCACGGTGTCAGAGAAAGTCTGGCTTCCGTTCGTGTAGGTGACTGTCAGCTCCGTATCACCGGCGGAGCTTCCGGCAGTGATGAGACCGTTCGCGGAAACAGTCGTTCCGGTGGGAGCGCCAGAAGCCAGCTCGTAGGTGAATCCGCTCGTGACGTTCTTCACCAGTTCGCCATTGACGACGAGCGTCGGACGCACCTGGTAAGTACCGCTTGTCTCGACCTCGATCAGACCGCCGAGCTGCGCGACAACACCCTCGATGCCGCTCGTGGTGTCGCACGGCACGTAGATGTAGTACGCAAACGGGTTGCTGGAGCCGCCACAGTCGTCGCACTCACCGTCGATGGTGGTGGGATTGTAGGCAAGCGCCTGACCCGTGATGCTCGTAGTGTCGTTCGTGGTCTGGTCGCCGGTCACGCCGCCCATATCGCCGCCGAGCTTGAGGCGCGGTACGACGATGATGAGGTTGCCGACATGCGTACCCTGGTTGCCAGCGCCGCCGCCGTTGCTGTCGTAGACCGCCATGACCGCGGTGAAGCGGTAGATGTGCGGGTCAAACAGAGAACTCATCGTGGCAATCTGCGCGTTGGCGCGCATGATGTGATACCACACCTTGTACTGCTTGCCGGACGTCGCGGCAAATCCGGTGATAGCGCCAGACGTCGGGTCGATTGCGTACGCAGTACCGCCGGTCTCCACGGGGGAAGCCGCTCCGACCTCCTGAACGAACGCCACAACGTCGGAAGCGCCAATCGCCGCGACGGGAGCGCCGCCGGAAACGTCGATGGACAGAGTCTCACCGGACGCGGTAACAGTCTGGCACACCATAACGGGAGCGCCGTAGGACATCGCCGCGCCGGTCTGACCGGCCTTGGCAAACAGGCTGAAATCAGCCGAAACGAAGTTCACGGAAAGACCGGAATCGCTCGGAAGCATGGCAACGATGGGGTTGCCGATACCGCCGCGGATTTCGCCCTGAGTGAGGCTCGTCTGGACGTTCGCCGTCTGGAAGTTGTTGCTCGCGTAAACGATGTCGTTGGTGCTGGGGTCCTGCAGATAAGCGGTCGCCGTACCCTTGAGGAAAAGGTTGCCGCTAGTAAAACGAATCGCCATAGGTAATTCACTCCTTCTTTTAGATTATGGTTCAGTTGATTTCCTGCCCCGCAGCCTCCATTGCTCGGATTCCCTCGCCATTGGCAAAGTCCTGCATTGAGACATGAGAGCTTGTTTCTTGCTCACGCTCCAGCCACGGATGTGGGCAAGGATTCCCACCTTTCCATGTGCAGCCGTTTCCTGCGTTGATTGAGCAAATGACATAGTCAAGCACTTTACGCATTGCGTCTGCTTTATTGTGGAGCTTGAGTATTGCCCATTCGTCCACGTCCGCGTCAGTTTCCAGAAGCTGAACGAAGTCGATTTCGTCTTCGATGCTTCCCTTGAGCTGTGGCCCCTGCGAAGCCATTACTTTCTCTGCTTCAACAAGGTCTGGGTTCGCGTCATCTCCGTAGAGTCTGATGCCGTTCTGCGCGGCGATGATTGGGCGGATTTTGGCGTACTGCGCGGGGGTTATTTCTATTATTTCTTCCCCGTTCAGCATCGCCGATACTTTCTTGAGGCGTGATGGGTCTTTTGCGTCCGCTGCAATCCTAAACTGCTTCAGTTTCCCGTCCGCGTCCAGTTCTTCCCCAAGCCGCAGAGAAAGAGCTAGACCCAGCAGAGCACATGTAAACAGCCCAGTCAGCGGTTCTCCTTTCATCGCCGCCTCATAGTCCAGTTGGTACATCGCCTGCAGTATTGGCATTGACATCAGGCGTACAGGGAACGTCTGCTGTAATGTCTCAAGCGCAGGGATAGACAACCGGAAAAGTTCCTCCTCTTTGACCCGGACCGGGTAAAGAGTCAAGCCAGAGACTTGAATCGGTTTGTATCGCCTCACGGCTTTCTGTATGTTCAAAGGCAAGTCTTTTTCCATCTTTCGACCTTCCTTATCCCCTTATTGTTTTTAGCACTGTTCGCAAGTGCTGTGGATGCTCTGATCGTCGCCGTCTTTCCACGCAATTGAGCAGTGAAGAGATCGACCGACGACACTACCTTCGGTGTAGATTGGCGTAGAGCCGTTGTCAGTGTGGTCTTGCCGAAGGAAAGAAATCGCGCCTATGCCTGTCATGTTGATTGGCGCAAGCGCCTCCGTGATTGCCTGCTCGATGGCAAACGTCCTGCTTTCTACGTGCGTCTTGATGTTCGCTTCAAATGTTGTGTCTGTCCAAATATCGAAGCGAATTCCAAGCGTAGTGATGTACGGGCGCGGTGTGAATACTCTACCGACGTAGCACTTGACAAACGTCTTGCCCTCTAGGATGCTTTGCTTTGTGACGTGCTGCCAGAATAGCCGGTATCCCTTTGGATGCTCCGCCTTGTCCTCGTCCGTGTTGATGTCGGGTTTTGCTGGATCGTAGAGCATCGAAAGCTTTTGCGCAGGCGTTGGGAGCTTTTCTGAAAGCGGGTCTTCCGTGTCGTACCACAGGTACTTTGCAAACCGCACGCGCGGTCTGCTATTATCGTCCTGCGGCATATACCCGCTTGCGTCAGGCATATCGAGAAGATATGTCAGCATTTTGTACGGTATCTCCTCCGCGCCGTTCAGCGTGTTGTTCGCGTTTGGGACTACGCTGTAGGGATAGTACGGACTGGAAAAATCCAAACCCATAACTTATCCCTCCTTTAACTTATTTTCTTTCTGCCACTCTTCGATGCGCTTGGCAAATATCTCGGAATCGTTTGTGTCACGGCTTCTTTGTAGCTCTTTCAGCGCTTCCATCACTTTCGGAAGCTCGGCCATCGCCTCTTTCGACATCTGCTGTTGACGAATGACCGCGTCGTTCTGCACGTCGAGCATTGCTTTGATTTCAGCCGAAAACGCTTTTTCCAGTTGGAAGTAGTCTCCCATCAGGTCGTAGGCGGCATCTCGTACCGCTTCGTCTTTGTCGCGCTTGAACCGCTCGATTTGCATGATGACGTGGCTGTCGCCGAATCGGTCGTAGTCTTTCTCGTTCATCAGCATCTCGTCGCCGTTATCCGCCTCATACGGCAGCTTGAGCATCCGTGCAAGCGCCGCCATCAGATACCGCGCCTTGATGCCGTAGTTCTCCTTCCACATCGGCGGCATAGCCTCTCCGCCGCTTGTGATAGAGAGCCGGTCGAAGCACCGATCCGCCCGGTTCAGGAGTTCCGTCTTTTCCGCCAGAGTCATATACGTGCTTGCGGCAAGAATCTGTTCTCTTGTGATCCTGATTTCCATTGTGTCTTCTCCTTTTTACAATGGTGTTTTGCCCAAGATTTACTTTTTATTCAACTTGGACACTTTTTTGAGCCAGTCCTCTATGGTGATTGCCTCCATCATCATGCCTTCTCCGACGACTCTGCCACGCACCTGATTGGAGAGCATCATCTTGTCGTTCTGCGGCATACCCTTCCAAAGTCCCTTGTACTTCTTGAAGTATGTGGAGAACCGTGCCTCGGTCGCGTCGCGGTAAGCCTTGTTCTTCTGGTTGATCCATTCAGGCTTGTTCATCGTGTAGTACGCGTCGAAGATCATAAAGCAGGCGTAGAACGTCGCCTTGTCCTGCTTGCCTCGCCGCAGGAACTCGCCGATGAGCGCGTCGCTGGAATCCAGCATGTTGTTGTACGTCTTGAGGATGTACTTCGGGTCGTGGCGGCATACGGAATCGTCGCGCCAGCGCCAGAGATAAAACGGTGTCTGGCAGTATTTCACGTTGTCGCTCAGGTTTTGGCACTGGATGTTGAAATAGCTGTCTTCGTGAATTGTGAGCTTTTCGTTCCAACGGATTCCCTCGTCAATAAGGTACTGCCGTCTATGTACTTTCCCGTGGACAAACGTGCTGTCCATCTGATGCGTAATATAAATGGTGTCGCCCTTTTTGCCAGCCGCCTGGACAATGTTCCCCATTTGGTCTTTCTGCTCTGGGATATCCTGGGACAAACGCGTTTCCTCTGTAAAAACAGAGATAAGCGAGTCGAATCCTCCGTTTTCAATTTCGCGGAATATAATCCAAAGCCCGCAGGCGTTGTAAAACATATCGTCGGCATCGCAAAACATCACATAGTCCGCTGTAGAGTGTTCAAAGCAAGCGTTGCGAGTGCCGCTCACGCCTCTGTGCGGCTCCTTGAAATACTGAATGTCAAACGGATATCCGCGCAAAAAATCATCTGAAAGAAACACGTCGCTTCCGTCGTTACAGATGATGACGCCAATATCGCGCATATTGATGCTTTGCTGAATGGCGATAGAGTCAAGCAGCGGCTTGACAATTTTGTCGGTTTCCTTGTACTGAGGGACAAGAATTTGAAGCTTCATAAAAATTACCTCCATAATGGCATTTTTATATTGGAAGCGGCTTGCGTTATGGCGCATTACTCGCTCAGTGGCGACCTGAGCGCTCCCCGCGCTTCCAAGCTGTTCAGATTGCTGTGATTCTGCTGGAAAATAACGACCATTTGGCAGCTGTTTTATAGCTTTCAACGAGCGAAGCGGGAACGTAAATGCTCCCATACATCCCAGCTGTTGTGCTGTACCCGGCGATTGGCGTA
>JAEEHO010000191.1 GCA_016280845.1 Paludibacteraceae bacterium
ATAGCAAAGAATCGGCATGTGATGAGCATGTCGATTCTTTGTTGTGAGTTCCTCTACCCCATTAATCCTCTCATTCTTAAAATCTGTACGTTCTTCGATTTCTTCGATATCGAAATCGAAGTTTTGTTTCTCTGCCGAAAAAGCGCTACTTTTGCAGCGAGTTTCTTGTGGCCGTTTCACTATACAGCGTAGGTGAGTAACATCGTCAGCGCCAATAATTTTGACGATACGACCTTGGACTCTTTGGGAGATGCACGCAGTGCGTTTTTGCGGCTGGTGTATCTCTCCCGCGGAGATACATTTCAGCATGGTCTGCATCTGGTGTATCTCCGTTTTTTTATGCATACATATTATACTGGTATATATACATAGTATATATAGTATAAGAGGCATTTTTGTGCTATTTTAGGGTCTGATCCTATGGTGATCATATGGGAATCCTATGGTGATCCTATGGTAAGGGTCCGACAAGATACCGATAATCACTCGAAGATGACAAGACAATAACGGTACAAGAGCCTGACGGCTGCGTGACCGCAAGGGTCGCGCCATTCTATGTTCGTGCTGAATCCTCGCTGTGGGGACAGCTCGGGCACTTCACTCGGAGTGCCATCCGAGGCACTCCTTCACCTATGGGAATCATATGGTGATCCTATGGTAAGGGTCGCTTGAGAGTGGCTGAATGGCAACTGAATGGCAACTGAATGGCAAGACACAGGCGGCGGCGATCCTATGGTAAACTCTCGGTAGTCACTCAATAACGACCCCAAATTTCCTCGGGAATGTATCGGGAGAGAATAGGGAAAGTATCGGGATATGGCAGAACTAAAAGACGTACAAAATGCATTTTCCCAAGTCACAAAAATATAAATGTCTGTCATTCAGTCTCTTGTGATTTTCATTTTCCCAAGTGTAAAATTTGGTCATTTCAAAAAATAGCAGTAATTTTGCACCGTCAAACAAATCAAAATTCTAACGATTATGAAAACTACATTTCGTTCAGGCATCAACTCTCTGATTGCCTTAGTTCTCGGCCTCTTTGGCTTTGGATGCAGTGCTTGCTTATGTAAGTATGGAGTTCCTCATGGCGATATAGATGTGTCCGGTACAGTCACGGACCAAGAGTCCAAGCAGCCTATTGAGAACATCCGTATTACCATCAAGAGTAATGAGGAATATGCGCATTACGACGAACCTGCTTTTCCGGAGACATATACGGAAACGGACGGCAGGTATCATGCTGGTCATAGTTACGAAAGTTGGCCATTCTCTCAGTTAAAGATTGTTGCAGAAGATACCTCCGGAGTTTACGGTGCAGATTCGACAATCGTTAATTTGGAGTACAAAGAGGACGCTCACTCGCTCGGTGATTCATGGAACAAAGGTAAAGCTTCTGTCCGTCAAGACTTCCAACTGAAGAAGAAGTAAAGAGTCTTGCGTCCCTCTTGCACATCGCAACTTGGTAACAAAAATTAAGAAAACCCCGCGCACGCTTGCGTATATAAAAAAAAAGTGCTACCTTTGCGGCGAAAAATGGAAATTACCATGCGGAGAGTGATTGCACTTTGGGTTATAGCAGCGAGTCTGTGCGCTTGTCATCGTCAGGTGCGCATCGTAGGATGTAGCACGGAGGCTATCGTTGTGGACGCAAGTGCAGATTCGATTCAGGATCGCGATTATCTGTTGGCTCTGGCGCCTATCAAGGAAGTAATGGAGCGCGAGATGAGCGAACAACTCGGCTATGCGCCGGAGCGGCTGTGGGTAGGCGGCCCCGAGTGTCCGTTGCTGAACTGGGCAACCGACGCCTTATGGGATGCCGCTAAACGATTGAGCCCGAAGCCGGTAGATATAGCGATTGTGAATATGGGCGGAATGCGCTGCGAATGGCCCGCCGGACCTATCACACGGCAAAGCGTGTTCGAACTGATGCCTTTTGATAACCGTCTGGTGGTGCTGACTTTGACGGGAAGCGATATACTCGATCTCTGTGAGTCGTTTGCCAAGTATGGCGGACAAGGCGTAGCGGGAATGCGAGTGACTGCGGTGGATGGCAAGCTGGCGGATGTGACCATAGGCGGCAAGCCTGTCAATTCGAAGACGGACTACACCGTTGCAACCAGCGATTATCTGTCCGGAGGCGCAGACCACATGGATGCGCTGACGCGATATAGCGAGTTGTGGAATAGCGATTGTCTCATCCGCGAATTGTATCTGGACGCCGTCCAGAGCCAAGATACCATCCGTGCAAGAGTGGACAAAAGAATGAATTTACTATGAAGAAAGTACTAACTTACATCAACCTATTTTTAGGTGTTGCGAGTCTGGCTCTGGTCGGTTGCCATAGCCAGAAAGTAGCTAACAAGGCAGAGGAGACGAAAGGTCCGAAGCCGAGAGAGATGCGCGAACCGGAACTCATCTGCATGTATGGTGTGCCGGCTAATTTATTGGAACAAGACACTACGAGAACAGGCCGTCAGGATACGACCGTCAATCGCCGTCCGCAGACTAAGAACCCTGAGGAATCAGGTCGCGTTATGATGAAATACGGTGTCCCGAATCCTCCTCGTATTGACGAATAATACGAAAGAAGTATTTTTATGCAATTACGTTTGAAATTAGCTCTCTGGTTAGAGCGCTGGCGTCGTCAGAACCTGAAGACGCTCCATCCCCTGCAGCAGTTGTTCTGGGAGAGCACCCTGCGCTGCAATGTGCATTGTCTGCATTGTGGCAGCGATTGTGTGTCGTCTGTCACAACGCCCGATATGCCTGCCGAGGATTTTCTGCGTGTGATAGATAACGAAGTAACGCCTCATGTGGACCCGCACCGCGTGATGATCATCATTTCCGGCGGTGAGCCGCTGATGCGCAAGGACCTGGCCGAAGTAGGCGAAGCGCTGAAGCAACGCGGCTATCCGTGGGGCATGGTGACCAACGGTCTGGCAATGACGGAGAAACGTTTCCGTGAGTTGCGCAAGGCCGGTTTGCGTTCGATTACTGTTTCGCTGGACGGCCTGGAGGAAGATCATGTATGGATGCGCCAGCACCCGCTGGCTTTTGAGGGAGCGTGCCGTGCTATCGGTCTGTGCGCCGCAGAGAAAGGCCTGACGTGGGATGTGGTGACGTGCGTTAATCAGCGTACCATAGACCACCTGCCCGCCATCCGTGATTTGCTCTGGGGAATGGGTGTGCGCAACTGGCGCTTGTTCGGTATCGATCCGATGGGACGCGCAGCCTCCAATCCGGAACTGCTGCTGACCGATGAGCAATTCCGCCAATTGTTGGACTTCATTGTTGCAGAGCGTGAGGCAGGCCGTCATGTCAGCTACTCGTGCGAAGGATATCTGGGCGACTACGAAGGACGCGTGCGCGATCATCTCTACCAATGCGCAGCAGGTATCAGCGTGGCATCGATACTCATAGACGGAAGTATTTCTGCATGTACCAGTATTCGCGGTAAATACTACCAAGGCAATATCTATAAGGACTCGTTCTGGCGTGTGTGGGAAGAGGAGTTTAAGCCTTACCGCAATCGTGAATGGATGCGAAAAAGCGAGCCCTGTAAAGACTGCAAGGCCTTCAGTTTCTGCGAAGGCAACGGCATGCACCTGCGCCGCGAAGACGGCAGTCTGATGCTTTGCCATCTGGACCGTATAGGACAGAGAAAATAAGGGCGAAAGGTTACAGGTTATAGGTTACAGCCTGAAGGTTTTCATCGAGGTAGCGGATAGAATCTGCTGCCTCGAATTGTTGACAGCCTATAGCCATGCTGTCGATACGTTGCTCGCAACTGATATTATTCCAATAGAGCAACGAATGGTAGAGCGATGCGGTGGACATCGGTAGCGAGCGTTGCGCCTGCATCGTGCGTATCATAGCGCGGTGACGGTAACGGTAGTTAGGATTAGCCCATACCATCATCGGCACGTGCAGATTCAGAGGAGTTCTGCCACCCAAGCGGATAGCGGGACTACCGACATAAACCAGCATAGCCGGTTGGTGCGTAGTGCGTAACGAGTCGGTCAGTTGGCGCAACAAGTACGGCACTTGTGCCAGCGAGGAACTGTCGCGCCCGCCTTGTGTCACCAATACGACCATGTGGCGTTGTTCGGGTCGCCTCATCACTTCGCGGAATGGTTCCAATAATGCCGTATCCGGTTGGTTCGGCTGGTAACTCAAGTAGCGACAATCGTCAGCCAAGCGCATCAGGAAATGGTCATGATAGCCGTAGTCGCTCAGCCAGGCTGTATAGAAACCGGCTTCGGCAAAAGCCTTAATGACAGACCGTTCGCGGAAGAAGGGTTGTACATCATCGGGTGTGGCGCGTGAGAACAACATAGGCATAGCTACGCCGGCTACAGGACATTTGGCATAGACCGAACTGAAATCGATAGCCAGTGAGTCTTTGTAGTTCAGAGATTTCCACTGTTGGTACGAAGTTTCGCCCACAACGACAATCATTGTCTCGTCGGCTTTGCTTGTGTTAGGTGTGATACCGTAACTGAATTTATTGCGCTGAGGCTGTGTGCGCTCGACGTGCAGAGCTCCCTGTGCGAGAGTGCTGAATCGGTGAACGGTGTTCTGCGGGCAAATATTCAACGGCAATGCCAAGAACGTTGCAGCCATCAGTGACGATATAGGAAGTCGCCACTTAAGTGGCAGGATGTATTCTCGTTCCACAAAATAGTGCGCCAAAACATAGAATAGGATCCAAATCACTATGCCTAGAACAAACAGCCATACATACGGTTGATAGAGCGCTTGCAGATCTTCCGGCGAAGTCTTGAGCCATGTGTAGAGGTATAGGTGCGTCACTGTTCTGCCGCGTGTGAAGAGGTGGAACAGCTCGAAGGCCGAGAAAGGAAAACCAAGCGAGGCCAGATATAAGAACGCGCGTCGGTGGAAGAGAAAGAGTCCGACACCATAGAAAGCCAACGATTGAACAACATAGTAAGTGCGCAGACTCGGAGTCGCCACATCATCAGCCATGCTGACTACCAGAAAATTAGGCAGCAGGATAAAGAGCAGCAGGGCTGTGAATACTATGATTTCTCTGGGTTTCATCGCAGAGGCGTAGAAATAGTCAGTTGTGCTTTATCGGGTGTTACTCTCAGGCAGGCCGGCTGGTGCAACCACACAGGCAAGTTGCGCTCGACATGTCCGCAAGGGAAGTCAAACAAGATAGGATAAGTATAGTCAGCCACCGAATCGCGGATGGTCTGTTGTATCGTTTGCGCCGGCATGGACGAATCATCTTCGCAGTCGGAGAATTGTCCGACGATGAGTCCGCTCAGGTTGGCCAGCACACCGCTGAGGCGTAAGTTTTGCATCATGCGATCGATGTGGTAATGACGTTCGCATATATCTTCTATCAGGAGGATAGGGGGAACAGACATCTGACAGCTGATTCCTGAAAGCCCGTACGGTGTGCCTTGCAGGCCGTACAATACGCTCAGATTGCCGCCGATGACGGAAGCCGATGCTTCGCCGAGGCGGTTGAGCGGATGGGCGGGCAAGGTGTAATCGAGCGGCTCGCCACACAAGGCTGCGCGTAGCGTTTGTAGCACTTCGCCGTCTTCGGGCAAAGTAGCTATATGTTTGCACATAACGCCGTGCAAGGACGGTTGGTGGCTGATAGCGGACAACTGATGTAGTGCAGTGATATCGCTGAAGCCAAGGATAGGTTTGTTGATTGCAGGAACGCGGTCAATGATTCGCTGCAGACCATAGCCTCCGCGTGAGCAGAGAACAAGATCCACCGACGGATCGTTCAGCGCGTCCGTCAGGTCAGCCAAACGCGCCTCGTCGGAGCCGGCAAAGCGTCCGAAGGTATCGCGGGCATGCAAGCCTTCGCTAACCTCAAATCCCCAACTGCGCAGACGCGCTGATGCGCTATCGATGAACGACGGATCAATAATGCCGGAAGGCGACACTATGCGGATATTCCTGATCATGAGTACATTTGCCCTTCAATCCAGTTGACCAGACGTTTGGGAAGAATATTGTCCAAGAAACAAAGAACGCGGTACATGAGTCCGCCCACATACTGCGGGCGCGGGCGGCGGCAAGTGGCTATGTGGTAGAACAACCGCGCCATTTGCACCGGCGACATACCGTTTCGCTCGTCTTTCTCCATCGCTGAAACGGCTTTCTCGGCGCGGGTGTAGATGTCCTGTCCGGCCAACGACTTGTTGCGCGTATCGGTGAAACTTGTGCGCACATCGCCCGGCATCATGACCGACACCTTGATTCCGAAAGTACGAACCTCGTTGGCCAAGGCTAAGGCCAAGGCATTGATAGCGGCTTTGCTGGCCGAGTAAAACGACTGGTACGGCACGGCAAGCAGAGCGGCGACGGAGGAGGTGAAGATGATACGTCCGCCATGCTGCTTGCGCAGTTGTGGCAGAACAGCTTGTACCAGACGCACAGCGCCCGTGAAATTGACATCCATCTGGCGCTCAACCTCCTTAATATCAGCAAACTCGATAGGGCCCGAAATGCCGAATCCGGCGTTGCTGATAACTACATCCAGCCGGTCGGTCTGTTGCAGTACCTGGTCCACAGCCCGACGCACACTGTCTTCGTCGCGTACATCACAATCGACATGTGTGATGCCTGCTGACGAAATGCCGTGGCGGCTTAACTCAAAGACACGCCAGCCCCGCTCCGCAAAGAGCGAGGCTGTCGATTGTCCTATTCCACTGCTTCCACCAGTTATCAACAGTGTCCGCATAATCAATTCAGTTTATTGGGTTATTAAAACTCAGGTGCACCTTCTTTGAGCACGCGTGCGATGATATCCACAGCCTCGTCGATAATCGGTTCGGTATGGGTAGCCATCAGCGTTGTACGCAGCAGGCACTCTCCCTCAACGCACGCCGGCGCGATAACCGGATTGACGTACACTCCTTCCTCGAACATCTTCTTACCGTAGTAGAGTGTGTCGAGCGTTTTGTAGGTGAAGATAGGTACGATAGGCGTCGGAGCCTCAATGATACGCACGCCCGATTTGATGAGTTGGCGCTGGAAATAGTGCGCTATATTCATCAGTCGTTCAGGGCGTTGCGGATCGAGAATCAGTTGGTGCAAAGCCTCGAGAGCCGTAGCGGCCGAGCACGGGGTGATAGATGCCGAGAAGATGAACGGACGGCTTACGTGGCGCAGCCAGTCAGCCACACGATGGCTGGTCAGCATACATCCGCCGATGGAAGCCAGCGACTTGGAAAAAGTCAGCATGGTGATGTCCACCTTGTCGGTCAATCCGAAGTGAGCCGCAGTACCGCGACCGCCCGGGCCGAGAACACCGAAACCATGTGCATCGTCCACCATCACACGAGCGTGATATTTTTCTGCTAAAGCGCAGATTTCTGGCAGTTTGCATATATCACCGCGCATTGAGAATACACCATCGGTCACAATCAGTTTGCCGGCATCCTCAGGGATGGATTTGAGCTGACGCTCCAGGTCCAGCATATCGGAGTGACGATAACGCAGCACCTTAGCAAAACTCAGACGGCAAGCGTCGTAGATAGATGCGTGGTTCTCGCGGTCGTTCAGTATATAATCATCCTTGCCGCAGATGGCAGAGATGATTGCAAGGTTTGTCTGAAAGCCTGTAGAGACTGTCATACATTCCTCGTATCCCGTAAAGGCAGCTATTTCGCGTTCCAGTTGCAGGTGCAGGTCGAGCGTTCCGTTCAGGAAACGGCTGCCGCTCACGCCTGTGCCGTACTTGTCCAACGCCTCATGTCCGGCCTTAATAACTGCCTCATGCTCTGTGAAGCCGAGGTAGTTATTGCTGCCGAGCATGATAACACGGTGGTTTTCCATTTGGACCACCGGCGCCTGACGGCTTTCCAGCTCGTGGAAATACGGATAGATACCTATTTGGCGAACATACTTGAGGGTCTCAAAATGGTCGCACTTATCGAATAAATCCATGTTAGAGGACGTTCAGTTCTTTCAAAACAGAAGTAGTCTTGCGGACAGCAGCTTCGCTCTCGCGGAGTTTTGCCATCTCTGCATCGCTAATCTTCAATTCCAAAATCTTCTCAATACCGTTCTTACCGATGATACAAGGAACACCGATGGTGATATCCTTCATACCATATTCGCCCTCGAGCGAAGCCGAGCAAGGAATCATCTTCTTCTGATCCTTGATGATTGCCTCTGCAACCGAAGCAGCTGCAGCACCCGGAGCCATCCATGCGCTGGTACCCAGCAGACCGGTCAGTGTAGCGCCACCAACCATGGTGCTCTTAACAACCTCGTCGATTTGCTCATCGCTCAGGAATTCAGAAACATGAACTCCCTTGTAGGTAGCGTAGCTGGTCAGAGGAATCATTGTGGTGTCGCCGTGACCACCGATAACGAAACCGTCAACATCGTTTGCGTTGCACTTGAGAGCCTGGCTCAGGAAGTATTTGAAGCGTGCGCTATCGAGTGCACCACCCATACCGATCACGCGATTGCGCGGCAGACCGAGTGCGTGCAGGGTCAGGTAGGCCATAGTATCCATCGGGTTGCTGACAACAACGAGGATAGCGTCCGGGCTGTACTTGAGAACCTGATCGCAAACGCTCTTAACGATACCTGCGTTCACACCGATCAACTCTTCGCGAGTCATACCCGGTTTACGAGGCAGACCTGAAGTGATGATAACAACATCCGAACCTGCGGTCTTGCTGTAATCGTTGGTTACACCCTCAACTACGGTGTCAAAGCCCATCAACTGAGCGGTTTGCATGATATCCATGGCCTTGCCCTCAGCGAAGCCCTCTTTGATATCAATCAGACATACTTCGTTAGCCACCTCATTTACGGCCAACACATTTGCGCACGTAGCACCTACGTTACCTGCGCCAACAACAGTTACTTTACTCATAGTGTATAGTTTTTATTTCATATTTGTTACAATGTTAAAAACTTTTGCGGGTGCAAAAGTACTATAAAAAAATGACATACACAATAGTGTATGGCACTTTTCGTAATTTTTATCGTGTTTTGTCTTATGGAAGTGACATTTGAGTGTTTGTTGCATTTGATCCTATTCGGCTCATAACCACAAAGAAATCTTTTATGTAGACATAAAAAGCGAATGTTTTTGCAAAAAAAATGCCAAAAAATTTGGTCATGTCAAAAAAAAGCAGTACTTTTGCACCCGCTTTTCAGAAAAGCTATGGCGCGGAGTAGAGCAGTGGTAGCTCGTCAGGCTCATAACCTGAAGGTCGGTGGTTCGATCCCGCCCTCCGCAACTAAAAAAGAGAGACATTCGTTAGAGTGTCTCTTTTCTTTTGTTTATCGTTCTTGTGTCGAAATCATCTCCAAGCCGTCTTCAAGTCATCTCATAATCGTCTTCGAACCGTTTTCGAATCATCTTCGAGCCGTTTTCGAGAGTTTACCATAGGATCACCATATGATTCCCATATGATCACCATAGGATCAGACCTATGTAACCAGTAATCTGTCCCCCGTAACCTATATATACGTAGTATATATACTTTTTGGGTGAAGGCGGAGCGAGGAGACAAGAAGGATTATTGCTGCATGGAAGCACCTGTCTCTGCGTCCGGAGAGGAACTGCGGTTCGGCACTTTCTGTCCTGACACATTTTCTTTAACTGTAGCCGGTTTGCCTATTTTCTCAAAGGCCTTGAGCAAGGTAGGCAGGTCGGTCTTGTTGGTATCGTACGTGAGAGTGACAGTTTTGGTCTTGAGGTCGCAGACAATATCTTTGACACCTTTCTCGAAGGCGATATTCTTCATCACTTTGTCGCAGCAGCTTTGGCAGCGCAAGTCGCATGAAAGAACGACAACTTGTTTGTCGGCAGGTTTTGCACTGAGTCCGATAAGCGGCAGCAGAGCTACCAAGAGGATAGAAAGGATTCGTTTCATCGTATAGCGTTTTTTATTGGTTATTCTTCGCTGAAGTGTACCAGCACATGGCGGTAGGAATTGAATATCTTGGACTTGCTCACAAATCCCAGATACTTCCTTTCCTCATCTACCACCGGCAAATTCCATGCGCCTGTATCTTCGAAAGTCTCCATCACCTTCTCCATCGGCAGATCAAACTGCAGCACGGCAGGAGGAGACGTCATCAGCTGGCTGACCGTGAATCGGTCGTACAAGCGAGGTTGGAACATGATATTGCGCACCTCGTCCAACGACAATATACCGCGCAGGCGGCCGTCGTGATCGGTGACAGGGAAAAGGTTGCGTTTGCTCTCGCTGATCACTTTGACCAGTTCGCCAAGAGTCATTTCGGGATAAACCACCTGGAGATCGGTCTCCAGCACATTGTCCATCTTGAGCAAGGTGAGCACGTTGCGGTCTTTGTTATGGGTGAGCAGTTCGCCCTTCTGCGCCAGACGCATGGCGTATAGCGAGTGGGGTTCGAAGAGCATGATGGTGAGATAGGAAATCACGCTGACAATCATGAGGGGCATGAACAAGTGGTAACCGCCTGTCAGTTCGGCGATCAGGAAGATACCTGTCAGCGGGGCATGCATGACACCGGACATCAGTCCGGCCATTCCGACCAAAGCAAAATTGGCCTCAGGAACCGTTATTCCGGCAAGGTTGAGAATATGCGCCGTGACAAAACCGACGAGCGAACCCATGAATAGCGAAGGTGCGAAAATACCACCGACGCCACCGCCGCCGTTGGTGGCAACACTGGCAACTATCTTGAGCAGAATGACTGCGACGAAATAACCGATGACAAGCCACTGGTTGTCTGCTGCCAGCCATCGGCTGTTGGTCAACGGACTGTTCTCCATAGCGCTGAGGCTGTCGCCGTTAATCAGCTGGCGTATAACATCATAGCCTTCGCCGTATAGCGGCGGGAAAAGGAAGATCAGCACACTTAGCGTCAGTCCGCCTGCCAAGATCTTCAGGCCGATACTGCGCACATTGTGTTTCATCCATTGCTCCAGTTTGTTCATGCCGCGCGTGAAGTAAAGGCTGGCCAGGCCGCACACGCCGCCCAGGAGCAAGTACCACGGGATGCGGACAACGGCAAAATCCTCTATGTTCTGCAATGGGAACATCGGTTCCACGCCGGTAAGGATATACGAGATAGCGGTAGCCGTGACCGATGAGATGAGCAACGGCGCTACGGAAGTCATAGTCAGATCCATCATCAGAACCTCGAGTGTGAAGACCAGTCCGGCAATAGGTGCCTTGAAGATGCCACCGATGGCTCCGGCCGCTCCGCAGCCGATCATGAGCATCATGGTTTTTTGGTCCAAACGAAAAGCCTTGGCCAGATTAGAACCGATGGCAGCACCGGTCAGCACAATAGGTGCCTCGGCTCCGACCGATCCGCCGAAACCGATGGTCAGTCCGGAACCGACCACAGAAGACCACATATTGTGTGCCTTGATGATAGATTTGCGCTGGCTGATGGCATAGAGAATCTTAGTGATACCATGACTGATATCATCGCGCACTATATAGCGCACAAAGAGCGCCGCCAGCGTAATACCGATAACCGGCGTGATGAGATACCACCACGTGTGGGTTCCGGCTATAAGATGGTTTTCTACAAACCACTGTATACCATGAATAAATGATTTGAGAAGTACGGCTGCCATTGCAGAAAAACATCCTACAAAGAATGAGAGGAGGAGCACCAAGTGCTTCTCACTAATGTGGCGTTCGCGCCACTCAATCATCTTGTCGTACCATCCACGTAACATTCGCCTTTAACCTTTCGTCCTTTCGCCTTTATTATTCATCCCAGCCAATACCACGGTATTTGTCGAGATCCCAATCCTCATCCACTTCGTTTAGGTAGATGGTATGCTCTTCGTCGTCATCGTCCGCTTCCGGTTCTTCCTCGCGTTCGATAACTGTCACATCTATAGGCGCATGGCTAATCTCGATAACTTGGTTTTGCTCTTTGTTCAGTTCGGTCCAAAGAGCGTCTTTCAGTTCGTCGATACCGATACCTGCCACCGACGAGATTGGCAGCACATCGATACCCAATTGCTCGCGGATGGCAGGCAGCAGTTCGTCGATAGGCGGCAGTTCGTTGCCCTCCTCATCCACACGCGGCAAATCGCATTTGGAGACAGCCAGCACGCGTGCCTTGGTCAGCAGTTGCGGGTTGTATTTCTCCAACTCGTGGAGCAGGATATTATATTCCGCCACAATATCCTGACTCGTAGCCGGTACCATGAAGAACAGTACAGCGTTGCGCTCTATGTGGCGCAAGAATCTCAGTCCGAGGCCTCGGCCTTCGGCTGCGCCCTCTATGATACCCGGGATATCGGCCATGCAGAACGAACGTCCGTCGCGGTAGGAAACGATACCCAGTTGCGGAGTGAGCGTGGTGAACGGATAGTCGGCTATCTCGGGTTTAGCGGCAGACACAACGCTCAGCAGCGTCGATTTGCCGGCATTGGGGAATCCCACGAGGCCCACATCGGCCAAGACCTTGAGTTGCATGATAACCGTGCGTTCCTGAGCCGGTTCACCCGGTTGCGCATAACGCGGCGCCTGGTTAGTTGCCGTACGGAAATGCCAGTTTCCCAGACCTCCGCGGCCGCCCTTGAGCAGAACAACACGCTCGTCATGCTCTTTGACCTCGCAGATAAACTCGCCTGTTTCTCCGTCGTAAACGACTGTGCCACAAGGTACTTCGATGATACGGTCATCGCCATCCTTACCGAACGAACGGCTTTGTCCGCCTTTGCCGCCGTCGGTAGCCATGATATGTTTCTGGTACTTGAGGTGCAGCAGCGTCCATAGATTGCGGTTGCCATGCAGGATGACCGATCCACCCTTACCGCCATCGCCACCATCAGGCCCGCCTTTGGGCAGGTATTTAGCACGATGCAGGTGCATACAACCAGCGCCGCCCTTACCGGAGCGGCAGTAGATCTTAACGTAGTCGATGAAGTTGGTCATAGGCGGTAGGGTGTTATCGATTAGTGATTGTTTTCAGTTAGCGAATTATCGGGTAGCCAACTCAACGATGCGTTTGAGTTGCAGCGATACTTCCTCTACGGTGTGGTTGCCGTTGACAGCGAAGTAGTTACCCTTGTGCAGGTAGTATTTTGCTACCGGCTCGGTTTGCTCGTGATAAACGGCGATACGGTGGCGGATAGTGTCGATGTTGTCATCGGCACGGCCACTGATTTTGCCGCGTTCCAACAGACGGTCGGTCAGCAGTTGCTCGTCCACCATCAGGTCGATCATGATAGCATCCATCTGGTTTTTCTTGAGCAATTCTGTCAGCGACTCGGCTTGTGCTACGGTACGAGGATAGCCATCGAAGATCATGCCTTTGCAGTCTTTAGGCAATTGAGCGATGAAACGCTCGATAACACCGAAGATCAAGTCGTCTGATACCAGGTTTCCGGCCGAAATGAGGCTTTCGATTTTCTTTCCCAGTTCGCTACCGGATTTGATTTCTGCGCGGAGGACGTCACCGGTGGAGAGGTGAGCCAGTCCGTACTGTTCTGCCAAAAAGGCAGACTGGGTGCCTTTGCCGCTACCGGGAGCACCACATAAAATAATATTCAACATTTTTGTACCTTATAAAATAATATAAACAGACAAAAATAACGAGTTGCCCCAACTATATGGGCAACTCGCTAAAGGTTTTTGATTGCTTTTATTAGAGAGCAAACTTCGAACCAGCTTTGATCTTAACAACCTTCTTAGCAGGAATGTTAACGATAGCACCGGTACGTGGGTTTTTAGCCTTACGAGCAGCCTTATTAACAACATTGATGGTAGCGTAGCCTACGAGCTGCAGACCCTCACCCTTCTTAGCTGCCTCTACAGATGCGTCAAGCGCTGCGTCAATTACTTTAGCTGCGAGAGCCTTGCTTACTTCTGCCTTAGCGGCTGCGATTTCAATCAGTTCCGATTTGTTCATGATCTTGGATTTTTGAATTATTAATAAATGTTAGTTAAAATGATCGTTTTTTTGTACCTAACGCTCAAATAGCGAGTGCAAAGTTACTACTTTTTCTTTATTCTGCAAATAATTTTGAAAAAAAAATCGTTTTTTCACATAAAAAAATGCATTTTTAGAAAAAAGGCGCGCTTTTTGTAGGTGTGTTTAGTGTTTTTTTAGTACTTTTGCACCCGTTATGCGTAATATTCCAATTGTAACTCGCTATCTGCTGATAGCTAACTTTGCGGTCTTCTTGTTGACCTGTTTGTTTGAGCGGTATGACGTCGCTTTGTTATACGGATTTGACCTGAACGGAATGTTTGGCTTGCACTATATTACAGCGCCTACATTTCACTGGTGGCAACCGTTTACCTATATGTTTCTGCACGCGAACTTCAGCCATATATTGTGCAATATGTTTGCGGTATGGATGTTCGGCCCGATGATTGAGAACGAGTTGGGCTGGCGCCGTTTCCTCATTTATTATCTGGTGTGCGGTTTAGGAGCTGCAGTGGTACAAGAAACTGTTTGGTCGCTGATGTTGGCCGATTTGTCATCCAAGTACAGCGCCGTTTCGGTAGCCAACTATGCGGCCCAGATGACCACTATCGGTGCATCGGGCGCTGTGTTCGGCATCTTGTTAGCCTTTGGCTGGTTGTTCCCGGATGTGCCGTTGTTCATTCTGTTCATTCCGGTTCCGGTTCGTGCGCGCGTGTTCGTTATGTTATACGCACTGTTCGAACTATTTGCCGGATTGGGTTCGGTTGCCGGTTTGTCCACTAGTAACGTCGCGCATTTTGCGCACCTCGGTGGTCTGTTGTTCGGTTATTTCCTGATTCGCTATTGGAAAAAAATCAATTGGCGTGAGCCGAAACTGCTTAAATGGATTGAGGAACTCAAAGAACGCAAGCACGAACGGCTGGATAGCACGGACGACCAATACAAAGATTTTCACTATCAGAAGCGTGTATAGCGGTCGCGCGCCGCTCAGAACAGAGTCAGATCGGCCTCTGTGATAGTCGGTTTGCCGCGGCGTTTGCCGTCGGAACTCTTGGGAGCACTCGGATTACTTTGATTAGTCGGAGTGCTCTCTTTTTTTCTTCCTCCCAGATGTGGCAAGATGATATCCTTGGTTTGCTGGTCGGTCCACTTGCATTTATCCACAATCCACTCCAGATAACTCTTGTCTATGCGGAGCATTGATTCGATACTCTCGCCCTTGTGTGCGCCTTGCGTTAGATAGTAGAATCCGCCTCTCTTGGTTAACCATCGGTCAAAACAGATGAAACCGAACTCATCGCGTTGCGCCCATTCCCATCCGTTCTCTTGTATTTGCGCCTTAAACACCTCTATCGTAGCCAAGACATCATCGAGCGAGTTGTGGGCGCCCTCAAACGGATGACCGTAGTAACGCGTATAGGTCGCAGTCAGGTTGCAATGGTAGCGTTCGCCTGTAGCCGGGTCTGTCTTGCCTTCCATATGGATACGTTCCAGTGACAATGCGTCGTACCAAGTGCGACCGTCAAAAGCGAACGTTTTGCCTATACGTTTCAGGTTGTAATACAATATAGGAGCATCGTACCCATTGCCGTTGTATGACAAAATGTCACATCCGTCTGTAAAGGCAATCAACTCATCATAAATACTTCTGAGACTCACGCCGTTCTCCATCAAGAACGCCTTGCTGATATGATGCACAGCCTCCGCCTCAGCAGGTATTAAAAACTCACCTTCCGGCAATATGTACCAGTTGCGGCTATCTACTTGTTCCCATGTATCGGTGTCAAACTTCACCAACGACAATTGGATGATATGGTCTTTCTGTACATCCAGACCTGTTGTTTCTGTGTCAAAGCAAACGAGTTTCATATTCTCTCACTCCTATATTTCTATATATCACTCCACGTACAACACCAGTCCTTTCAGGTACTCGCCTTCAGGATGATAAATATTGATGGGGTGATCTTGTGGTTGATGCAATTGGTGTAGTATGCGCACTTTTCTTCCTACCGAAGCCGCTGCACTGAATACCGCCAAGCGAAATGCCTCTTTGTCCACTGCTTGCGAACAAGAGAACGTAAACAATATGCCGCCCGGACGAATCATCTCTATCGCCTTCGCGTTTATTCGCTGATATCCGCGCAGAGCATTCTTGATCGCATCTCTGTGCTTGGCAAAAGCCGGCGGGTC
>JAEEHO010000192.1 GCA_016280845.1 Paludibacteraceae bacterium
ATCGTGCGCAGCGCATTCACAATGTTGCGGCTGTGTCCGTGTGCCGAATCCAATACCACTGCGTCCACATGCTCCTTCACCAGCGCATCTACGCGGTCCATGAAGTCTGCGGTTATACCTACTCCGGCTGCGCAACGCAGATGACCGTTCGCATCCTTGTTAGCATTCGGATAATCGCGCAGTTTGGTTATATCTTTGTATGTTACCAGTCCGATCAGTTTGCCCTTCGGATCTATCACCGGCAGCTTCTCCACTTTGTGGGTCTGCAGCGCGTCCATGATGGTCTTGTTGTCGGTCGAACCGATGGTGATCAGGTTATCGCGGGTCATCACTTCGCTGATCTGACGAGTCATGTCGGTCTCAAAGCGCAAGTCGCGATTGGTCACTATTCCTACCAACACATGGTTCTCGTCCACTACCGGTATACCGCCGATATGGTTGTCGTGCATCATCTGCAGTGCATCACCGATGGTCTGGTGACCAAAGATGGTTACCGGGTCGGTGATCATGCCATTCTCCGCACGCTTAACGCGGCGAACCTGAGCTGCCTGCTCGCTGATGGACATGTTCTTATGAATCACACCTATACCGCCTTCACGGGCGATAGCTATCGCCATCGTAGATTCGGTCACTGTATCCATCGCTGCACTCACAACGGGGATATTCAGTTGGATGTTACGCGAGAATTGTCCGCGCAGACACACCTCACGGGGCAGCACTTCGCTGTAGGCTGGTACTAACAGGACGTCGTCAAACGTCAGTCCTTCTTGCATTATTCGGTCTTGGTACATATCGGTAGAATTGTTTTTGGTTACAACATGTGGTCACAATAATAACAACGTTTCACGCCGGCTGCGTCTTTGTATGCTTTCTGCTCTACCGGCTCGGTGGTGGCGATGCAGCGGTCGTTGTGGCATGCCGTTGCGCTCGTCTCGGTCTGATGGCCGTTCTGCGGTGCCTTCAGATACGCGTCGCTCAGCAGCGTATAGATGATGGCCTTGCGCACGTACTTGCCGTTCTCCACCTGACGGAAATAAGCCGCACGCGGATCCTTGTCCACACCTACGGTTATCTCGTTCACGCGGGGCAGCGGGTGCAGTACGATCATCGACGGTTTGCCCAGCGCCATCAGTCTTTCGTCCAGTATGAACGAATCTTTCAGTCGCTCGTATTCGTCCTTGTCCGCAAAGCGCTCTTGCTGCACGCGGGTCATATAGAGCACATCTACCTTCGGCATGGCTTCTTCCAGCGTCGATACCTCGGTGTAGGCGTTGCCTAATTCTTCTTTCATGTAGTCCGGCAGCGCCAACTCCTTCGGGGCAATCAGCACAAAGTGCACTCCCTCGTAGCGACGCATGGCCTTGATCAGCGAGTGAACGGTACGTCCGTACTTCAGGTCGCCGCACAAGCCGATAGTCAGGTGGTCAAATCGTCCCAACTCACGACGGATAGTGAGCAGGTCGGTCATGGTCTGCGTCGGATGGCTGTGACCGCCGTCGCCCGCATTGATCACCGGTATTCTACTGAACTCACTGGCTACACGCGGAGCACCCTCTTTGTAGTGACGCATGGCGATGATGTCCGCAAAAGCGCTCACCACACGCACGGTGTCAGCCACCGTCTCTCCTTTGCTCACCGACGACGAACGGGCATCGCTGAATCCCAATACCTGACCGCCCAATTCCATCATCGCGGCGGTGAAACTCAGTCGGGTGCGTGTACTGGGCTCGTAGAACAGAGTCGCCAGTTTCTTACCCTTGCATGACTCGGCGTACTGCTGTGGATGCTCTATTATATCCAGCGCACGCAGGATAATCTGCTCCACTTCCTCCGTAGTAAGATCCGTAGAATCTAATAAGTGTCTCATAGGTTATTTCTGAATTGAATCAAATCGGCTTTTTCCGCTTCCGAGATATATCCTTCTTTCACTGCCACCTCAGCCAGCACATCCAGATTGCTCAGACTGTGGTTCTCGGTCTTGGCTGCTGCTATGCGTTCCAATCCTTTCTTCATGCCATAGGTGAAGATGGACACTATACCCAATACATCGGCTCCCGCCTCGCGCAATACCTCTACTACCTCCAGACAACTGCCTGCCGTCGAGATCAGGTCTTCCACTACCACCACTTTCTGTCCCGGCAGCAGTTTGCCTTCTATCTGGTTCTGACGGCCATGGTCTTTGGCGCCCGAGCGCACATATCCCATCGGCAGATTCATTTTCGTTGCCGTGATGGCTGCGTGAGCTATACCGGCTGTCGATGTGCCCATCAGCACTTCGGCCTCAGGGTAATACTGACGAATCAGTTCGGCCAAACCGTTCTCCACATCTTCTCTTACGGCTACGTCGCTCAGCGTAAGACGGTTGTCACAATAGATCGGACTCTTGATGCCGCTTGCCCATGTGAATGGATCCGACGGGCGAAGAAATACGGCCTTGATGCGCAGCAGGTCCGCTGCAATCTGTTCACTCAATATCATAGTACAAATTCTTTTACACATTGACGATAGGCTGCCACCGGATCCTCTGCTGCCGTGATAGGACGACCTACTACTATATAATCACTACCCTTCTCTTTGGCTTGTGCAGGCGTGGTGATACGCACCTGATCACCCACATTGCCATCCGCAAAACGGATTCCCGGAGTAACTGTCATAAAATCATTGCCGCAATGCGTTTTCACCAAACCGGCCTCCAGGGGCGAACAAACCACGCCATCCAGACCTGCCTCTTTGGCCATCTGCGCATAGTGACAAACGCAATCACTGATGCTACCGTTGATGAGCAACTCATCATGCATTCTTTCCTCGCTGGTGGATGTCAACTGGGTTACCGCCAACAGGACAGGACGAGTACCGTCTTCACGCGTCAAACCTTTCAGCGCCGCTTCCATCATAGCCTTTGTTCCCGCTGCATGCAGATTGACCATGTTCACATCCAGACGCGACAATACGGCCATCGCCTTCTGAACAGTATTGGGTATATCGTGTAGTTTCAAATCCAGAAATATCTTGTGTCCGCGACGGCGTATCTCACGCACGATGGCCGGTCCCTCGGCATAGAACAACTCCATACCTATCTTGACAAACGGTTTCTCCTCGGTAAACTTGTCGAGGAACGCGTACGTTGCCTCTGCACTCGCAAAATCACATGCTATAATAACGTCTCTTTTCATACAATACCTATAATATCTTGCAAATGACTAATTCCTAATTCTTTCATCAGCACCGGCAGACGGTCTATGATTTCCTGACACACCATCGGGTTCTTCAGGTTGGCAGCACCTATCTCCACAGCGTTAGCGCCCGCCATCATCATTTCTATCACATCTTCCGCTTTGCTCACACCGCCACATCCGATGATCGGCGTTTCCGGACAGGCTTGTCTCACCTGATTAACCATACGCAATGCGATAGGGAACACTCCCGGACCCGAATAACCTCCGTAACGGTTCGCCAACACCGGATTACGACGACGTATATCTGTACGCATTCCCA
>JAEEHO010000193.1 GCA_016280845.1 Paludibacteraceae bacterium
CTACTATTAAAGGCACCATTAATTGCAGGTATCGCATATGTTCTCCACTTATCCGTATAACCTATCGTTGCAGGTCTTACCGCAGAGCCGGCTGACTTTCCGCTATCCTTTAGCCGTCAATCCTAGACTTTACAGCAGGTATTTAGCAGTCAATCAGCCACTCTCGCGCTACTCTCAACAAGTGCTACTTGCGCATAATCTTTCCTGAATTGTGGTCAATATACATTGTGTCCACACAATATGGTTCGAGTTCGTTGTCCATATACCTACTAATAACTATCTCTCCATTAGCGGACATTGTACCTTTGTCAAACGTTGCTGGCATGTCGCCCTTCCACTCCATTGCGAACTTACCATTTAAATTTGACACACATGTCGCCCTAGAGAATATAATAGAATCTGTACGACATCCATCTTGCGTATATATGCATAACATGTTTTCATAAGCACCTATGTCGGAATCTTCGTATTTCTTTGGCTCTGGCATATAACCACAGTTGATGAATAACACTATATATTGCCCATAATTGATTCTTCCTGCAGGAACATAATGATATATATATAGTAACGAATCTGACGGACGTTGAAACTCTCCCCATCTTGAAGTTTTTATATACTTCCAAAATTCATCTTCCGTTATGGGCGACACTTTATCCAATTGGAAATAATACAATTCTTTCGTTTCAGGTGGCTCTGAAAAATTTGCATATATAGGTAATGATAACTGAGGAAACTTATCACAGAATACCTCAAACGGAGTTCCAGCACAACTTACGGTTGAAATTGTGCACAATAATATTGCTATTACTTTTTTCATCGACATAATCTTATACTTGATACTATATAGGGTCTGTGACTTCCGCAAGGTGCTATGGCAAAGGTACGATTCTATCTTTTATGATTTTAAATTGTTGCTCGGTATATGCACCAGACGGATCTTTTTCATCCCAATATCTCCAAATTAGTGCATCTTTTTGTAAATAATACCGGTAAGATGCCATATAAGTCCTTACTACTTTACGATGGATGTATCGATCTAGGATTTCTCCTTTTTCATTGCACAATATAAGCACATCGTCATCTATATCATAATCATCGTCAATAGAGTGATTTGTCCAAAATATTAAGACATAGTAGTTGCTTATATGACATGAATAGTAGGAGAATACTTGAGAAGGGAAATATACAGCACAATCATAGGATTCATCTTCATTATCTATTTGTTTTTTGTGCAGTCCTTTTGTGATGCCTTCCCCTAATTCTACTAGCGAGTCAGTCGCATCGTAAACATCAAAATATGTATTTAAAAAAGCTTTAAAATCGCATTGCGCATATCCAGATATGCCCATTAATGCAAATAATAACAAACTTGCAATATATTTTTTCATAATTATTTAATACTTTTACGAATTGTAGTTACTTTAAACGGATTCCCATTTTTTCGCTTATATTTATTTCATCCAAAAATCCGCCTGCAAAAGTACAACATTTTTTTGAAATGCGCAAGAGTTGAATAATTAAAAATTAAGAATTAATATTTCGTTAGGCGGATGTAGGAAGCAACGGACAAAGGGCACTAAAGGCGAGTGGACGAAGGACGAATGGAAGTGGCGCGAGAGTGGCGTGAGAGTGGCTGAATAACCTTGGCCCGACTAGGAACTACCCGCTAATTATCTGCTGTTCTCTCGGTCGGCTAGGCCTCCCCGACCGCTCTCTATTCGAATGTCCACCGGACATTCTCCACCCTTATCAAAGTGCCAAGTCAAGGCACTTCTCCATGTTTAGGATTGACTCGACACTCTCTCGATATTGCCTCGAGAGTTCTTCGAAAATGCTTCGGAAATATCTCTCGTCTTTTTCGCCGGTCCATCTTGAATGGTGGTTTAAATTGTTGCATTTGAGAGAATTATACAACAAAACAACATGTGAGTTTTCAACAATCCCCATTTTAACCCACTTTTTATAAAATTGTTAAAAAATAACATAATCAATTGATTTTATGTGTGTTTATGTATGTGTAAAATTGTTGAAAACATGTTAATAAAGCAATTGATAACTTTTTTTGTGGGGAAATGTGGTGAATATGGATTTTTTTTTGTATCTTTGCGGCGAATTTTTTAATAACATGCGCATATGAGTACATTTGTCGGAAATATAGAAGGCCGTTTGGACGAAAAAGGGCGAATTTTCGTTCCCGCTACGTACCGCAAGATTTTGGCGGAAGCGGAGAGCAAGCGCCTCGTGATGCGTCGCGACACGGACAACGAGTGCCTGATGTTCTATCCCGAGCAGGTGTGGAACGAGAAAGTGGAGACGCTGCGCGCAGCTTTGGATGAGTGGGATCCGGAGGATCAGCTTATCCTGATGCAGTTTATGGCCGACGCCGAATATATGGAAATGGACGGCCAAGGGCGTATCTTGTTGCAGAAAAAGAATCTGGAGACTATCGGCGCGCAACAAGACGTGCTGTTTGTCGGAATGCTCAATCGTTTTGCACTATGGGCTCCTGATACGTTTGCTGCAAAGCGTCTGAGTCAGAGCGAACTGGCTGCACGCCTGCGGGCTAAGATGAAGAAAAGTGAAAAGTGAAAATTGAAGTAATCGTTCGAGTGAAACGAGATAAGAAAACTGATGGCAGAAGTATATCACATACCGGCAATGCTGCGGGAAACAATCGACGGTTTGAATATCAAGCCGGAAGGAACGTATGTGGATGTCACCTTCGGCGGTGGCGGTCATAGTCGCGCTATTCTCGAAGCAGGAGCAGGTCGCCTGTTCTCATTTGACCAAGACGCCGATGCGCTGAAGAACGCCATCGACGATTCGCGCTGGGAGTTTGTGCACTCCAATTTCCGCTATCTGCGCAACTGGATGGATTTCTACGGCGTTGACGGAATAGACGGTCTGTTGGCGGATCTGGGTGTCAGTTTCCATCATTTCGATTGCCCAGAGCGCGGATTCAGTTTCCGTTTCTCGGCGCCGTTGGACATGCGCATGAATCAGACAGCCAAACGCACGGCAGCCGATATTATCAATACCTATAGCGAAGAAGAGTTGGCGCGCATCTTCTGGCTTTACGGCGAACTGAAGAACGGTCGCCAGATAGCGCGAAACATATGCAAAGCGCGACTTAATGCGCCTATCGCACGGACAGAAGAGTTGGTGCAGAGTCTTACACCTTTGTTCGCTATCCGCGACGGAGAGATAGATGTGCCGCCGCAGAAAAAGAAGGAGTTGGCGCAGTTGTTTCAGGCCTTGCGCATAGAGGTGAATGACGAACTGGGAGCGTTGCGCGAGATGCTGGTGGCTGCGCGCGATCTGCTCAAGCCCGGCGGACGCATAGCCATACTGACCTACCACTCGCTGGAAGACCGACTGGTGAAGAACTTCTTACGCAGCGGCAATCTGGAAGGCGAGATAGAGAAAGACTTCTACGGCAATATACTGACGCCTTTCACGTTGATAGAGAAAGGTCGCGAGGCGAGCGAAGAAGAAGTGGAGCGCAATCCGCGTGCCCGCAGCGCCAAACTTCGTATCGCCGAGAAAAGAGAAATAACTAAATCGTAATTCGTAATTTTTAAATAGTTTGGCTAACCCGCAATACATACAATCATTGCTGAACGGCGACCTGCTTCGCAGTAAGCGTTTTCGCGCACAATATCCGCTTATCGGACTGATTGTGTGTTTGATATTCATATATATCCTCACCGGCTATCAGTCCATCAAGCAGCAACACCGCCTGACGGACACCAAGAAAGAGATGATGGATGCCAAGTTCCGCTATATGACCATCAGCGCCGAACTGATGAACGCCACGCGGCAGAGCCAGGTGACCGACGCCCTGCGCGCGCAAGGCAGTACGCTGCAAGAAAACACCATCCCGCCAACGAAGATTGAGAAGAATAAACAATTTACAATTTACAATTAACAAGGGGCTAACAAGAGTTGTGTGCTGCTATAAAAGTATGTGCGGACATAATAGTATGGGATGCCCAAAGCGATAATAATTAAAGAAGGCAGATTGATATGTATGGTTTAGGTGTTTTAGGAGATAAAGTTGGAGGTTTTACACAGCGGGTCGTTAACGCAACTAAATATCTGAAAGAGCAGAAAGAATATAGTTTGGCTGACCAGTTTTTTCGTAGTGGCACTTCTATTGGAGCCAACTGCAGCGAAGCTACTTGCGCAGTATCAAAAGCGGACTTTGCGAATAAGTTAAGTATTGCGTTAAAGGAAGCTAACGAAACGTGCCACTGGATTGATGTTATGTACATGGCAAAACTGATCAACGAGCAAACGTACCATTCAATTAAAGATGATGCAGTTGAAATATGCAAATTACTAACTGCGATACTCAAGAATATAAGGCAAAATATTGAAGACTCAAAAATAACAAACAAATAGTTTATGAAGTGTGGAAGTACAACCCCATAAGGTCCGCACAAAACTTAAATATTGTACAAAAGCAGTTAGGACGCTTTGTAAATTGTGAATTGTGAATTATCTTAATGTCTGACGAACAAAGAAATACTATCTGGCGCTTCGCTATCATCTTCGCCTTTATCCTGCTCGGCTTCGGAGCCGTGATAGGCAAGATCATCTATATCCAGTCCGTTGAGCGCAACGAATGGCTCAAGGTGGCGGAGAAGCAAGTGCCGACCCATCGTCCGATACGCGCCACACGCGGCAACATACTGGACTGCAACGGCCAACTGTTAGCATCGAGTATGCCGCAATACTATATGTATATGGATACGCGTGTGCCTGCGCTGCACGAGAAGAACGGCAAACTGTTCAACGCACATATCGACTCGCTCAGTCGCGACTTGGCAACCATTGTGGGTGAACACTCGCAGGCCGAGTACCGCCAGCGTATAACGACAGCCTACAACCGCGGCGAGAAGCGACTGAAAGTGTGCGACCATCGCATCAACTATCTGCAACGCAGAGCCTTGGAGCAGAACTCGCTTATCAAGAAAGGCAAATACAAAAGCGGAATCCTCTTTGAGGACCAGCACCGCCGCATCAAACCGTTCGGTATTCTCGCCAGCCGCACAATAGGTGGAATCTACGGCGAAGACGGTGTGGGCAATTCGGGTCTGGAGAAGGGCTTTGATACCCAGCTGCGCGGCAAAGATGGCATGAGCAGTATTCAGCGCATAGGCGGACGCAACGAACAAGTCACCGTGACCGAGGCCGAAGACGGAATGGATGTGGTCACGACCATAGATGCCAACCTGCAGGATATAGTCGAGAACGCGCTGCTGACCAAGGTGCGTGAGAAGAGTGCCAAGTGGGGATGCTGTATTCTGATGGAAACCCAAACGGGATATATACGCGCCATCGCCAATCTCGACCGCTCCGGCGAAGGCGGTTACTACGAGGCGCAGAATCATGCCGTGCAACGTGTTGAGCCGGGTTCGACCTTCAAGACCATTGCGCTGGTGGCTGCTATAGACGACGGCAAGATAGAGATAGATGACACGGTCAAAGTTACTCGCCAACCCTGGCAGTACTTCTCCGCCAAGCATACTGATGCGCACCCGATGGATACGCTGCTGACTGTCCGCTCGTCGCTGGCCGTCTCCAGCAATATTGCGCTCGCCAAACTCATCACGCGCAGTTACGAAGGATCGGCAAAGAAGTTCGTTCGCCGTATCGAACGCATGGGTCTTACGGATAGCGTCTATTGCGAGATACCGGGCGCGGAGAAAGCGCGTGTGGATGTGCCCAGAGATACCGTCACGCTCAGCAAGATGTCCTACGGCTACTCGGTCGAACTGAGTCCGATGCAGATACTGATGTTCTACAACGCCATCGCCAACAACGGCAAGATGATGCGACCGATGCTGGTTACCTCGATCTGTCGCGACGGCGAGGACATCAAGACTTATCATCCCGAGACCGTCAAGTCGTCGATATGCAGCAAACGCACGCTGCACGACATACAGGGCGCCCTGCACGATGTTGTTTGGGATAACCACCTAGGCACAGCGGCAGCCAAGCCTTGGAGCCGCAAGGCACAGTCGGACCTCGTCTCCATAGCGGGCAAAACGGGAACGGCGCAGTTGATCATACCGGGACACGGCTATTCGGGCAAACACCACCGTATGACCTTCGTCGGTTATTTTCCCGAGGAGAACCCGCGCTATACATGCATTTGCATGATCGAAGATCCGCAGTTTCCCTACGACGCAGGTATGGACTGCGGTTCCACGGTCCGCGTGATCGCCGAACGCACTATGGCCTACACAGGCTGTTATATATGGCAGGAAGGCCAACGTATTTTGGAAAAAAGATAACGTACTATATGAAACTCAATGAATTGTTAACGGCGATTGAGCCGCTTGAGATTATCGGTCCTACCGACCGCGAGATTAACGCTATTCAGTTCGACAGCCGTTTGGTTGGTCCGAACGATCTGTTCGTTGCCCAAGCCGGCACAGTGGTGGACGGTCACACGTTCATCGCATCGTGTATCACGCGCGGCGCTACGGCCGTTGTTCTCAGCGACCGCGAGTATCTGCCCAGCGGGCAATCAGCGATGGGCAATCAGCAACCGACCACCTATATCTTGGTAGACAACACCGACAAGGCTTTGGGCCTCATGGCTTCCAAGTGGTTCGGCGAGCCGTCCAAACAATTGACACTGGTCGGAGTGACCGGCACCAACGGCAAGACCACTATCGCCACACTCCTCTATAAACTCGTGCGCGCGTTGGGACACAAGGCCGGACTGCTCTCAACCGTTGTTAATTACATTGAGGACGAAGCCGTTCCCGCTACCCATACCACGCCTGATGCACTCGAACTGAACGGACTGCTCCGCCGGATGGTGGATGCGGGATGCGAATATGCGTTCATGGAGGTTTCTTCGCACGCCATCGCTCAGGAGCGTATCGCCGGACTGGACTTTGACGGCGCGCTTTTCACCAACCTCACGCGCGACCATATCGACTATCACAAGACTTTTGACAACTACCGCGATACCAAGAAGCGTCTCTTCGACCAACTGAAGAAAGAGGCGTTTGCCGTTACCAACAAGGACGACAAGAACGGACTTGTCATGACCCAGAACTGCAAGGCAACCGTCCGCACTTATTCCACTCAGGCGCTCGCGGACTACAAGGCGCAGATTCTTGAGGAAGGCTTTGACGGCATGATGCTCAGCATCAACAACAAAGAGGTGTTCGTTCCGCTGGTAGGTAGGTTCAATGTAAGCAACCTGCTCTGTATCTACGGCGCAGCACTCAACCTCGGTTTCAACGAACTGGATATACTGCGCGTGCTGAGTACCTTGAAACCCGTGAACGGACGCTTCGAGACTATCCATAGCCCGAAGGGCTGGACTGCCATCGTTGACTACGCACACACGCCGGACGCGGTGGACAATGTCATTCAGACCATCCGCGAGATTAAGCGCGAAGGAGCTAAACTGATTACCGTTGTGGGATGCGGAGGCAACCGCGACAAAGGCAAACGTCCGATGATGGCGCAGATAGCCAAACGCGGTAGCGAGCAACTTATCCTCACGTCTGACAACCCGCGTGACGAAGAACCGGCAGCTATCCTCAAGGACATGACTGACGGACTGACGGCTGATGAGTTGCGCAGCACGCTGGTTATCGAAGACCGCGCCGCAGCTATCCAGACGGCTTGCACGCTTGCACAAAGCGGAGATGTTATCCTCGTCGCAGGCAAAGGACACGAGGATTACCAGATCATCAAGGGCGTCAAGCACCATTTTGATGACCACGAAGTAGTCAAACAATATATCTAATGTGTGTAAGTTTAATGTGTAAGAACTATGTTGTATTATTTATTTAATTATTTGCAATCGGAGTATGGGCATTTTGCAGGGGCACGATTGTTTACATACATCTCGTTCCGCGCCATTATAGCAGGCGTCATCGGTCTGCTTATCAGTATCTGGTTCGGCAACTGGTTTATCAACTACATGAAGCGTCACAACATCAGCGAGACGCAACGAGACGCTACGCTCGATCCGTTCAATGTGGCTAAGAAAGGTGTGCCCACTATGGGTGGACTGATCGTTATTGCCGCTATCCTCGTGCCGTGTCTGCTGATTGGCAAACTGGGCAATGTGTATATGATGCTCATGCTCATCACTACGCTCATCCTTGGTGCACTCGGTTTTGCGGACGACTATATCAAGACTTTCCGCAAGAACAAAGACGGACTGAACGGTTGGGTGAAGATAGCAGGGCAGGTGGCTCTCGGTCTCATCGTCGGACTCACGCTGCGGTATAGCCCGCAGGCGGTGATGAACGAGACTGTGGATACAAAGATTGAGAACAACACGGAGGTGGTGTATAAGTCGCCGGACATCAAGTCCACACGCACCACTATCCCCTTTGTCAAAGCGCACAACGCCAACTACGCCGACATGTTCTCCTTCCTCGGTGAGCCGTGGAAATACAAGGCGGGCTGGATCTTCTTTATCGCGCTCATTGTCTTTGTGGTAGCAGCTGTGAGCAACGGTGCCAACCTCAACGATGGCATGGACGGCATGTGTGCCGGCAACAGTGCTATA
>JAEEHO010000194.1 GCA_016280845.1 Paludibacteraceae bacterium
AAAAAACAGAACATATAGATACGAAATGCCATATGATTAAACCTTTAAACTTTGCATTAATCGGAGCAGCAGGATACATAGCTCCGCGACACATCAAAGCAATTGCAGACACAGGAAACAACCTGATGGTGGCTTACGACAAGTTCGACAGCGTGGGTCGTTTGGATAGCAGTTTTCCTGATTGTGCGTTCTTTACGGAGAATGAGCAGTTCGACCGTTTTTGCTCGAAACAAATGCGTACCGACAACCCGTTGCAGTGGGTGTCAATCTGTACGCCCAACTATACACACGATGCGTTCATCCGCTACGGTTTGCGCCTCGGGTGCGATGTGATATGTGAGAAGCCGTTGGTGCTGAATCCGTACAACATCGACAACCTAATAGAGTTGGAGAAAGAGACCGGACACAAGGCTTATACGATACTGCAGTTGCGTCTGCATGACAAGATCCGTGCGCTGAAAGAGAAAGTGGCGAATGGGCCCGAAGGCAAGGTTTACGATGTGGACCTAACCTATATCACCAGCCGTGGCAACTGGTACTACGCCAGTTGGAAGGGCGATGTGCACAAGTCGGGCGGTATAGCAACCAACATCGGCGTGCATTTCTACGATATGCTGCAGTGGATCTTCGGTCCGGTGAGACAAAACATAGTGCACGTGATGTCGTTTGACCGCGTGGCCGGATATCTGGACCTGGAGAAAGCGCGTGTGCGTTATTTCCTAAGTATCAATGCGGCTTGTCTGCCGGAGAACGCTGTGCAGGGCGAGAAACGTACCTATCGCACGTTGTCGGTGGATGGCGAGGAATTTGAGTTCTCGGCCGGTTTCACCGAGTTACATACCGAGAGCTACAAGAAGATACTGGCGGGCGACGGATTCCGCATTGCTGAAGCACGTCCGTGCATAGAGACCGTGGCAGAAATCAGACATGCAACTCCGATAGGATTGATAGGCGATTATCATCCGCTGGCTAAACTGCCGCTGACAACACACCCGTTCGGCTGGGACGAGAGAAGATAAGTGGCGATGTACGATGATGTACAATGAATAATTTACAATTAACAAAGCGTTCTAGCAACTTTTGTGCTATATTTTGAGTTCTGTACGTATTCTATCAGTTTGTACCGAGTACAACGTCTTGTGTCCGTACGAACTCATCAGGTTGCGCCGAACTCCGTAAGCCCTTTGTAAATTGCAAATTGACAATTGTTAATTATTTAACTGATAATTGATACGTGAGTAAGATTCGAAACATACTATTTGTCTGCTTGACAGGACTGTTGATGACATCGTGTTTCACGGCACGTAAAGTCAACTATATGCAGGAACCGGACAAGCATATTCCGCATTATGCCGATACACTCAGTTTTGAGGAGTACAAGCTGCGTGTGGATGACCGACTCTATGTGTACGTCTATTCGCTGGACGATAATATCAGCAGTATGTACAATTCTGGAATGAGAAACAACAACCAGTCCAACCAGGTGAGCAGCGGAACCAACAACTCGATGGATCTGTACACCTATCTGGTGAATGACGATGGTTGTATCGATTTTCCGACAATAGGCAAGGTGCCCGTACGCGGTCTGACAACACGCGAAGTGAAATACAAACTAGAGGAAGAGTTGGGCAAACTGCTCAGAGATATCCCCGGCTTTTCTTTCGTTTCGGTGGATGTGAAGGTAGTGAATCGTTCGTTCTCGATCATCGGAGCACAAAGCGGCCGTTACGCTATCACTAAGGAGAAGATGACCATATTCGAGGCATTGGCAATGGCCGGTGACTTGCAGGAGTTCAATAGCCGTCACGAGGTGAAAATAGTGCGCGAAGTGGAGGGCGTGACAACCATCAAGACATTTGATGTGCGTTCGAAAGAGATAGTCAATTCGGAGTATTACTATATCGAGCCGAACGATATTATCTATATCCGCAAAATACCCGGATATAGTTTCGGAATCAACTCGGCATCAACAGCAATGAGTGTGGTGGCAACGACTCTCTCATTCGGTGTGTTTGTATACTCGATCGTACAGACGGGAATCAATCACGTGAAAGCTAAACAGGAAAGAGACAAAAAGGCAGCTGAAGAAGCGGCTAAGAATCAACAACAGGGAGGAGGTAACAATGAAGCAGAATAGATGGATATTGTTAGCCTTAGTGGCCGTGTTGATGTCGAGTTGCTATAGCCATCGTGTGATAGGATATCTGCAAGAACCGACAGAGAAGAACAAACTGCCGCAGTACGACAGTGTGGGCTATGAACCGTACCGCATACATGTCAATGATGAGATTATCTATCGTCTGATAACCTTGGACGAGTCGATATTTAATACTATCAGTGCCGGATCCGGAAGCGGGTCGCAGAACGTGAATGCGTACCGTGTACATGCCGACGGTACGGTGGATATACCTTTCTTGAAACCGATATCGCTGGTAGGCTTGACCGAACGTGAGGCGCAAGAAACTTTGCAGGCGGCATTCCGTGAGATTATTCCTGACGCCAGTGTCAAATTGGCTCTCTATAACAAATACTTCTCCGTGATAGGTGATGCCAAATCTGGGCGGTATTTTATATACAAAGAGCGAATGAATATCTTCCAGGCCTTGGCGATGACGGGCGATGTTCAGAACAGCGGTGACCGTCGCCACATACGTATCATACGTCCGCGTGACGGAGGCGAGGAACCCGAAGTGTTGGAGTTTGACCTGCGTACCAATTCGATTATCGATTCAAAATACTACTACATATATCCGAATGATGTGATTTATGTGGCGCGTACATCGAGTAGTTTCTACAAAGTGCCGAGTTACGTAGGTTTCCTGGGCATGATAACCAGTAGTGTGGCCCTGTTGACATCGGTGCTGAATTATGTGGTTACAATAGAAAGAGATGTACAAGCAAATACACAGAGTAAGTAAAGACTATGGATAATAATCAGACATATGTTAATGGCAATAATGCCTACTATGCAGGTGGCAATAATGCGTACTACTCCGGTAATAATGCCTATTACCAGGGCAATCGTCAGTATTATGGTAATCAGCAATATGCAGACCCGCAGCAAGATCAGGACGATAACGGAGGATTCAATTTCGACCCAATTGAGTGGTTGCTGACCTTCTTGCACTATTGGTATCTGTTTGTTATCGGTCTTGCTATAGCTATGGGGCTGGCTATGTTGAAGAACCGTAAATGGATACCTACGTACTACTCGCAGGGAACGATTATTATCAAAGAAAGTGGTGCTTATGGTAGCGGAGCGGGAATGCTGATGCAGGGCTTCGGTATAGAGTCGGGCTATAAGAATGTGAACAACCAGATGGTAATGCTCGGTTCGTACGATCTGATGAGCCGCGTGGTTGATTCGTTGCCGTTCATGAGTGTGGAGTATTTCACTCAAGGTCGATTCAAGACACGCAATCTCTACCGTCAGTCGCCTATAGTGGTGGAGTCGACACGTTTGTCGTCACAAGCATACAATTCGACCTATCAAGTAGAGTTTCTGAAGAACGGTCAGGTGCGTTTGACAGAGGCTGGCGACAACAGTATATTGGATATGACAGTGCATTACGGTCAGCCGATATCGTGCGATCAGTTTGAAATCACGATCATGCCGACTGAGTATATGTTGGAGTCCGGTAAAATCTTTTTCCGATTCCGCACGCATGAGTCATTGGTTAATGAGTTCATGGGTCGATTGCAGTTGTCGTTCGTGTCACAAGGATCGACCGTATTGGCGTTGTCAATGGTCAGCGAGACCCCGCAGCGCGACTGCGAGTTTATTGACAAGCTGGCCGAGATATATTTGCTACAAAACTTGGAGCACAAGAATGAGGTGGCGGACAACTCGATTCGTTTTATTAATGAGCAGTTGAAGAATATCCAGTCATCGTTGCAGGTGTCAGAAGGCGCAATGACCGATTTTCGCCAGGAGAACAAGTTCGTGGATGTCAATACTTACGCAGGTCAGTTGATGGGTCGTGTCAGTTCGTATGACCAACAGCAAATGGCACTCCGCCTGCGTGAGACCTATTTCGATTATCTAATCAAATATCTGCATACAAATATCGAAAGCGGTGCTGTTGTGGCGCCCACTTCGCTGGGTGTGGAGGAACCTATGTTGTTAAGTCTTGTTCAGCAACTGAATGACTTGCGTATCAAGCGTGGCGAATTGACGGAGAAGAATGTATATTACGCCAAATATACCAAGGATATAGAGAATGTGAAGAGCGCTATCGAAGAGGTCGTTAATTCGATGCGTGCTTCGCTGGAAATAGAGAAAGCCGATCTGAGTAAGCGCTATGCGGAGGTGGAAAGAGAAATCCGCAAACTGCCGGCAAAAGAGTTGCAGATGGTAGCTATCGAGCGTAATTACCGCATAGATGACAACTACTATACCTTCTTCTTGCAGAAACGTGCTGAGGCTGAGATACAGAAGGCATCGAACACGCCGGATAACAGTATTATGGACAAGGCGCGTACAACGGCAGTAATGAACTCGAAGGCAAAACAGAAAACCACGTCCACATATCTGGTGGTAGGTTTTCTTATCCCATTGTTGCTGATTGTCTTGAGTGAATTGCTCAACAACAAGATTCGTTCGCCGAAGGAGGTCAATCGCCTGCGTCTGTTCCATCTGATAGGAACGCTGCGTCACGCCAAGAGCCAGAATCCGACTCTGGTTCGCTCGTCGCCACGATCCAGTTATGCGGAGATGCTACGAGCGATTCGAACGCGTATAGAGTTCCTCATGTCGCGCAAGGAAGATATGCTGATATGTGTGACTTCCACTGAATCCGGTGACGGTAAGACCTTCCTATCCACAAACTTGGCTTCGCTCTATGCGATGACCGGCAAAAAAACATTGCTGATAGACCTTGACCTTCGTAAACCGAATATTCACACCAAGTTGGGCTTGGACAACGGTAAAGGTATGTCCAACTACCTGGTAGGTGATTGCGAATGGGAAGAGGCATTGGAGACCAATACGCAGTTCGGCTTTGATTTCGTCCGTGCAGGAACTATCCCTCCGAACCCGGGCGAGTTGGTTCACTCCGATAAGTTGACAGAACTGCTCAAGAAACTGCGAGAAGAATATAAATATGTTATTCTGGATACGTCGCCTATCGGTATTGTGCCTGATGCGTACGCGTTGATAGAGCAATGCGACTTGTGCATGTTCGTTATCCGTTGTATGCAGACCAACAAGTCGTTCTGTAGACAGACACTGGAGCAGATGAATGAGGTGGTAGATAATCCGGACAAGATACAACTTGTGCTTTCGGATGTACCTACCGAGGGACGCCACTCCTACGGTTCCGGCTATGGTTACGGCTACGGTGGCTATGGCGGCTACGGCTACGGTCATTTGGGCTATGGCGGCTACGGCGGCTACGGCTACGGCTATGGTGAGAATAGTAATGCTAAACGTTATGGTAAACTGTACGGCAAATTGTATGGCAAGTTTACCAGCGAATCAAAGGCGTACCAAGCATATCACTACTATCACAGTGATGAGGATGACGACAATATCAATCCGATGGAGAATGCTAGTCCGAATGAGGAAAGTTAGAAACCGGAAGGGATGCAGAAATGCATCTCTTCTTTTGTGATAGGATGAACGAACCGGATCTCCGCCGCGTGTAGCATTAGTCTTTCTCCGTCAGTTCTTTCTCCATATAGTCTGTCTCCGACGATGGGCGCATTCAAACCTTCGAAATGGGCTGCATGTACGCGTAATTGGTGCGTGCGGCCTGTGTGAGGATAGAAATCGATTAAGAGTGTGCCATTGGCGCGTTTCTCGCGCACGATATAGTGGGTCAGAGCAACCTTGCCGTGCTCATAACTGACCATCTGTCGCGGGCGGTCATATGGGTCGGGCAGCAGGGGTAAGTTAATATCTCCTTCGGCTAATGGAATACTGTTGTTAACACACAGCTTCACTATTGCTTCGTAGCGTTTGAGAATATCGCGACGTTGAAAATATGCTTGCAGAGTCTTGTACACATCAGGAGATTTAGCGAGAACCAACAGTCCGCCGGTATCCTGGTCAAGACGATGAGCAGGTTGGAGAAAAGTGTGAGTTTGCTGACGGTTAAGTATCTCCACCAAAGACGGATCGTCAGTGCGTCCGGGAACAGAAAGCAGTCCGGCGGGCTTGTTGACAACCATTAACCATTCATCTTCAAAGATGATTTCTATTTTCTCTGACCAGTCTTCGGTTGCCGTCCGTTCGTTGACCCCTTCAATCGTCAATCCCTCAACTCCTTTCAACATATGTCGCAAGATGGGCTTGCATTTGCCGGAACAAGGAGGGTAGAAATAGCCTTCTCGACGCAACTCGCCGGAGGAAGGGGCCCCGATCCAGAACTCGGCTAATGCAATCGGTCGCATGTCATGAGTCAGTGCGTATTGTAGCAATTTAGGAGCGCAACACTCGCCGGCCCCGGAAGGCGGGAGCAGAGAGTCGGCCGACAAACTGCTATGCGGTTTGCCGAACCAATCTTCCGGACTGATGATAGGTTTTTCATCAGCAAATATATTGAGCAAGTTGCGCGACTCGCCGAGTCCGTTAGTAAAACAATAGTTGGCGAAAAGCAAACGTTGCAAGCGTTGTGACTCTGTACGCGAAGTGCCTATTGGTGCTTGCGTCATCTCGTAGACCGGCGGCACAAATCCGTTGTGATGATAACTGCCGTCCAATTTAGCGGAGAAAGCCCGCAGACAGGTGTCCGCTGTGGCATTAGGCTCCCTCACAATGAGCACGCCGAACATCTTGCCGCATGTATGCAATTCGCTATCAGGATGCGCATCCATGTAGTTGTGCACCCGTTCAATCACTTCTTGTGCCGCAGTTTGGATATCGTGCATGAACAATGTTATCTGTTGGTCTTGGCGTTAATGGGTTTCCTGAACAGCACTTTGCATATACCGCATATATATCCCCAGCCGTAACTGATGTGCATGGTAGCCAGAACAGGCGGTAAATATGCATTGCGGTAGTGAATACCGGCCGTGCAGATACATAGCAGATAGAAAGAGACGGTAGCGATATAG